>DASSJW010000857.1:0-3411 GCA_035690995.1 Xanthobacteraceae bacterium | reverse complement strand
CCGCAGATTCTCCTGCTCGATGAGCCGACCGCGAGCCTCGACCCGGCGGCGACCAAGGCCATCGAAGATGTCATCCGCGCCGTCGTCGCGCGCGGCATCAAGGTGGTGATGTCGACGCATGATCTTCACGAGGCCAGACGGTTCGCCGGTGACATCGTTCTCATGCATCGCGGGCGCGTGATCGAAAGTGGTCCTGCCGACGCCTTCTTTCACGCACCCACAAGCGAGGACGCGCGCCGATTCATCGCCGGCGAACTCCTCGTTTGACCGTTCCACCTGCGGACACAAGAAACACGGAAGGACAAACATGATGCCGACCCGCCGCCTGTTCATTCTCGCTGCGACCATTGCCATGCTCGCGGTCTCACCCGTGCATGCACAGGACAAGTCGATCGTGGTTGCCTCCACCACCTCGACGCAGGACTCAGGCCTGTTCGGCCATATCCTGCCGTTGTTCAAAGCCAAGACCGGAATCGATGTGAAAGTTGTGGCACAGGGCACCGGCCAGGCGCTCGATACCGGACGGCGCGGCGATGCCGACGTGCTGTTCGTCCACGCCAAGCCTCAGGAGGAGAAATTTATCGCCGATGGGGCGGGCGTGAAGCGCTATCCCGTGATGTACAACGATTTCATCCTGGTCGGCCCCAAGGGCGACCCCGCCGGGATCAAGGGCATGACCGAAATCACCGCGACATTGAAAGCGATCAAGGCCAAGGGCGCACCTTTCATCTCGCGCGGCGACCGCTCAGGGACGCATGCCGCCGAGCTTGAGCTCTGGCAGGCCGCCGGCATCGACATCGGCAAGGACAAAGGTCCCTGGTACAAGGAGATCGGCCAGGGCATGGGTGCGGCGCTCAATACCGCATCGGCGGCGAACGCCTATACGCTCGCCGATCGCGGCACTTGGCTCTCGTTCAAGAACCGGGGAGATCTCGATATCCTGCTTGCCGGCGACAAACGCATGTTCAACCAATACGGCGTCATGCTGGTGAACCCCGAAAAGCATCCGCACGTGAAAAAGGACCTCGGTCAGGCCTTCATCGACTGGCTGGTGTCGCCGGAGGGCCAGAAGGCGATCGCGGACTACAAGATCAACGGTGAGCAGCTGTTCTTCCCCAATGCCACCGTGCCGGGGGCGTGATGGTTGTCCGCATCGCCCTTGCTTTGGCGAGCATGATGAGCGTCACCGTGCATGCCGCCGAACCAGTCACTCTTTATGCTGCCGGGAGCCTGCGCGGCGCCTTGACCGAAGTCGCCACTGCATTTGAAGCAGGCGCGGGACAAAAGGTGGTGGCGAAATATGGACCATCCGGCACGCTGAAGGATGAAATCGCCGGCGGCGCACGCGCCGATGTTTTCGCCTCTGCGAACATGGACCATCCGAAGGCGCTGGCAGCGGCGAGGAAAAGCGGTCCCGTGGCATTGTTCGCGCGCAACCGACTCTGCGCGCTGGTCCGGCCGGGGCTGCGCGTCGAACCGGCGACGGTGCTCGATCGCATGCTCGATCCCGATGTGAAGCTCGGCACCTCGACACCGCGCGCCGATCCGTCCGGCGACTACGCCTGGGAGATGTTCCGCAAAGCCGATGCGCTCAAGCCAGGAGCCGCTGCAGCCCTGGAGAAGAAGGCCCTGCAGCTAGCCGGCGGGCCCAGCAGCCCTGCCGCCCCGCCAGGGCGCGCGCTCTACGGAATGCTGGTCGCCGAGGGCAAGGCCGATATCTTTCTCACCTATTGCACCAACGCGCGCGAAGCAAAGGCGCAGAATCCAGACCAGCAGATCATAGCATTGCCGGATGAGCTTGCAGTGGGCGCCGACTACGGGCTCACTGTCGTCGTCGGCGCCTCGCCCCAGGCCTACCAGCTTGCCTTGTTCATCATGTCGGTGGACGGCCAGCGCGTGCTTGCCAAGCACGGCTTTACCGCGCTTGCCCTGCCGCAATGAGGAGTGACACGATGAAGATCAGCGCACGCAACAAGCTCAAGGGCAGGATCGTCGAGATAAAGAAGGGCGCCACGACTGCGCACGTGCGGATTGATGTCGGCGGACAGACCGTCACCGCTGCCATAACCAACGAGGCGACCGACGAGTTGAAGCTCGCCCCCGGCCAGACGGCGTATGCGGTCATCAAGGCAAGCGACGTGATGGTGGGCATCGACTAGGCCGCCCAAGACATGCAACTCGATCGCCGCACGTTGCTCGCCGGACTCTCCACCGCGCTGCTCGCCCCGCGTACCGCCAACTCCGCGAGCGTTAACGACGGCGCCGGCCGGGCCGTCCCGGTGCCGGCCCGGGTCGAGCGTGTGTTTCCCGCGGGACCACCGGCGGCAATCTTGCTCTACACGCTCGCGCCCGAGCTTCTCATCGGCTGGCCCCGCACCAACCGGCCGGAGGAGCGCGAATTCCTGCTGCCCGATGTCGGCGGGCGGCCGGAGGTGGGCCGGATCACCGGGCGGGGCAACACCGCCAATCTTGAAGCCGTGCTCGCGCTCAAGCCCGACCTCATCCTCGATGTCGGCAGCCTGAATCCCACTTATGTCTCGCTCGCCGAGCGGGTCCAGCAGCAGACCGGCATCCCCTACGCGTTGCTCGATGGCCGCTTCGACGGCATTTCGCCCGCCTACCGGACGCTCGGCGCCCTGATCGGACGCCACGCGCAGGGCGAAGCATTCGCGCGCAGCGCCGAGGACATGATCACGACGATCACTCGGCGCATCGCCGCCATCACGCCAGAAAGGCGGCCACGGGTTTATTACGCCCGCGGCACGCGCGGGCTCGAGACCGGCCTCGGCGGCTCGATCAACGTGGAGACGATCGAGCTGATCGCCCGCAATGTTGCCGGCGGCACGCGCGGCGGGCTTGCCAACGTCTCGATCGAGCAGGTGCTGCTGTGGGATCCGGAAGTCATCATCACCATCGATCAGGATTTCGCGGCAGATGTGCCGAACGATCCCGCCTGGGCGTCCGTCGCAGCGGTACGGACGCGGCGCGTGCATCTCTCGCCCAAGCTGCCGTTCGGCTGGGTCGATTTTCCACCTTCGGTCAACCGGCTGATCGGCCTGTGGTGGCTGGCGAAGATCCTGTATCCGGACTTGTTTCCCGAGGATCTGCGGGCACTGACGCGGGACTTCTATTCGCGCTTCTACCATGTCACACCCAACGACATGCAGATCGACCGCGTACTGGCAGGACGGGATTGACCCTCGGTCCCTAGAGGCTAAGGCGAGCGCTCTCGCGCGCACTCGTCCGGGACATCGTAGTAGTTGAATCCCGCTACGCAGAGGATCACCAATGACCTACAAGTCCTGGCGATGACCCGCTCGTTCCTTCCCGGCCTCGTTGTCGCGCTTGGCGTGCTCGCGCTCGGGCTCGTGGTGGCATTCACCGTCGGGCGCTACCCCGTCACCCTCGCGG
>DASSJW010000856.1:0-2581 GCA_035690995.1 Xanthobacteraceae bacterium | reverse complement strand
GCGATCCGCAGAAGCCGGTCGTCACCGGCTACACGAAGGCCTACCAACAGAAGACCGGCCAGCCGGTCTCCGGTTTCGGCGGCCACGCCTATGACGGGTTGATGATCTTCGTCGACGCCGCCAAACGCGCCGGCAGCTTCGACAAGGCCAAGGTGCGCGACGAGATCGAGAAGACCAAGAATTTCATCGGCACCGGCGGCGTGGTCAACATGTCGCCGACCGACCATCTCGGCCTCGATCTCTCGGCCTTCCGCATGCTCGAGATCAAGGGCGGCGACTGGACGCTGGTGCAGTAAGCAGCGAAATGGCGGGTAGCGAATGGCGAATGGAGCCACTCGCTATTCGCTATTCGCGACGCGCAAATGCCTGAATTCCTGCAATTCACCTTCTCGGGCCTGACCGTCGGTGCGGTCTACGCCCTGGTCGCGCTTGGCTTCACCCTGATCTACAACGCCTCCGACGTCATCAACTTCGCCCAGGGCGAGTTCGTGATGCTGGGCGGAATGACGACGGTGTTCCTCGGGCTCGCCGGGGTGCCGCTGCCGTTGGCGGCATGCCTTGCGATCGTCCTGACCGTGATCGTCGGGCTCGCGCTTCACCGTTTCGCGATCGAGCCGGCACGCGGAGCCAGCGCCGTCGTGCTCATCATCATCACCATCGGCGCCTCGATTTTCCTGCGCGGCGCCGCGCAGGTGGTGTTCGACAAACGCTTCCACAGCCTGCCATCCTGGTTCGGCAACGATCCCATTCGGTTCGGGGGCGCCGCCATCCTGCCGCAGAGCCTGGTCGTGCTCGCCGGCGCGGTCATGATCGTCCTGCTGCTGTGGGTCTTCATCGATCGCACCTTGCTCGGCAAGGCCATCGTCGCCACCGCGGCAAACCGGCTCGCCGCGCGCCTCGTTGGCATCAATACCCGCCAGATCGTCGGCTTGTCCTTCGCCATTTCGGCGGCGATCGGGGCGGTGGCCGGCATCCTCATCGCGCCCATCACGCTGACGAGCTATGACGTCGGCACGCTCCTGGCGCTCAAGGGCTTCGCCGCTGCGATGCTCGGCGGCATGGGCAGCGCGCTCGGCGCGGTCGTCGGCGGCCTGCTGCTGGGGTTGCTCGAAGCATTCGCGGCCGGCTACCTCTCCTCCCAGTACAAGGATGCGGTCGCGTTCCTCGTCATCCTGGCCGTGCTGCTCGCCATGCCGCGCGGTCTGTTCGGCCGGGCGTCGGTCGAACGGGTGTGAGGGCGGACGCCGCCATGCGCACCATCCTCGAGCACCGGCTGGCGAGCATTCCGGTGATGACGGCGATCGTCCTCGTGCTGCCGCTGCTGTTCCCGTCCGGCTATTACTATCGCGTCGCGGCCCTGGTGTTCGTGTTCGCGCTTGCGGCAATCGGCTTGAACCTGCTGATGGGCTTGGCCGGGCAGGTGAGTCTGGGCCATGCCGGGTTCATGGGGATCGGCGCCTACGCGGTCGCCATCGGCCCGGCCCATCTCGGCGTGCCGTCGTGGCTGTCCCTTATCATGGGCGCGGCGCTGTCGGCGCTGGTCGCGCATCTCGTCGGCCGTCCGATCCTGCGGCTCAAGGGGCATTATCTCGCGGTCGCCACGCTCGGCTTCGGGTTGCTGCTCGCCATCGTCTTCAACAATGAAGCCGGTCTCACCGGCGGACCGGACGGCATGCCGGTGCCGCGCCTCGTGCTGTTCGCCTGGCCGCTGCGGGGGCCGGACACTTGGTACTGGATCACGGCGGGGAGCTTTCTCATTGGCGCCACGCTGGCACTCAACCTGATCGAAAGCCCGACCGGACGGGCGCTCCGCGCCATCCACGACAGTGAAGTCGCCGCGCGCACGCTCGGGGTCGACGTGGCACGGAAGAAGCTCGCGATCTTCGTCGTCTCCGCCGTCTACGCTTCGGTCGCCGGCTCCTATTTCGCTTTGCTCAACGGACACATCACGCCCGACATCTCCGGATTCCTCCGCTCGATCGAACTCGTGGCCATGGTGGTGCTGGGCGGCATGGGGTCGATCGCGGGCTCGCTGGTCGGCGCCACGCTGCTCGTGGTGCTGCCGCAGACGCTGACCGCCCTGCACGATTACGAGCATATGGTGCTCGGTCTCATCGTCATGGCGGTCATGATCTTCCTGCGCGCCGGGATCGTGCCGACGCTGACGAACGCGCTGGCGGCGAGACGCGCATGACCGTGCTGGCAACCGAACACCTGTCGATCGCATTCGGCGGCGTGCATGCGCTCGAAGATGTAAACTTGGCGGTCGCGCCGGGGCTCGTGTTCTCCATCATCGGCCCGAATGGCGCCGGCAAGACGACCCTGTTCAACATCATCTCCGGCCTCTACCTGGCGCAGCAGGGCCGCGTGCGGCTCGCAGGCGAGGATGTGAGCTCGCTCGCGCCGGAAGAGCTCGCGCGTCGCGGCTTGGCGCGGACGTTCCAAAATCTGCAAATCTTCTTTCGCATGACCGCGCTCGAGAACGTCATGGTGGGGCGCCACCGCCATGAGCGCACCGGCATCCTCGCCGACCTGCTGCATCTGCCCGCGGTTGCCCGGCAGAACCGAGCAAGCCGCGATG
>DASSJW010000855.1:0-2107 GCA_035690995.1 Xanthobacteraceae bacterium | reverse complement strand
CCCATCGGCCCAACGGAATTCGACATGTGCGTTCCGGCCCTCGTCGTATCCGGCTTCCTGCAAGCCATGGCGAAATGCATCGATAACTTTGACGTTCGCTCCGGCGGAGCCCTGATGGAGGAATCCAATCACCGGCACGCTTGGCTGCTGCGCGCGCGCCGCGCGCGGCCACGCCGCCAAGCAGCGTGATGAGCTCGCGGCGCTTCACTCGATCACCTCGTCGGCGCGGGCCAAAAGCGTTTGCGGGACTTCGAGGCCGAGCGCCTTGGCGGTTTTGAGATTGATCACGAGTTCGTACTTGGTCGGGGCCTGCACGGGCAGGTCTGCCGGCTTCTCGCCCTTGAGGATGCGATCGACGTAGATTGCGGCACGACGGAACTGGTCGACCTGATCCGGCCCATAGGACATAAGGCCGCCGCCGGTCACGTAGTATCGGAACGGATACAGCGCCGGCAGTCGGTATCGCGCCGCAATCTCGACTATCAGGCGGCGATGCGCCGTCGCTAGAACGCTCGCCGTTACGATCAAGCCGCCGTTAGCACTGCGTGAGAACGCCGCCACCCCGCGTTCGATCTCAGCCGGATCGCGCGCGCCGATGGCGCTAAACTCCATTCCAAGCGAGGGCGCGACGGCCTGGATAGCGGCAAACTGGCCGATGCCGGCAGGGATGGCGGGATCGCGAATGATGGCAGCCCGCGTCACCGCCGGCGCAATCTCTTTCAGCAACTCCAACCATTTCCCAGCAATGCCGTATTCGAACACGGTAAAGCCGGTGGCATTGCCGCCCGGCTGGGCCAGTGTCTCTACTATGCCGGCCCCGACCGGATCGATGACAGACACGAATACGATCGGGACGCTGGGCATCGCTTGTTGGAGTGCCGCCACCGCCGGGCTAGTGTAGGCGACGACGACGTTCGGCCCGAGTTCCGCCAGTTCCGCTGCAAAGCTGCGAAAGCGGGCGGGATCGGCCGCCGCATAGCGATACTCGATCCGCACGTTGCGCCCGTCGATCCAGTCCAGTTGCCGCAGCCCTTGCACGAATGCCGCGTCGCGGGCGCGCGCTTCCGGATCATCCTCGGTCAGATTTGAGAGCACCCCGATGCGCCGCATCTGTTCGGCCCGCTGCGCCCGCGCCGCGAGCGGCCACCCCGCCACCGCACCGCCGAGCAGCGTGATGAACTCGCGCCTGGTGCTCATTCGATCACCTCGTCCGCGATGCTGAGTACTGACGGCGGCACAACTACGCCAAGCATCCTCGCGGTCTGCTGGTTGATCACAAGTTCGAATTTGGTCGATTGCAGCACCGGCAGATCGGCAGGCCGCGCACCCTTGAGCACGCGACCAGCATAGATGCCCATCTGACGATAGGCGTCGATGATATTCGGTCCGTAACTCATCAATCCACCGGCATCGACGATCTCACGAACCGAGAACGACGACGGAAGCGCGTGGCGCGCCGCCATGGTGGCGAGCTGGACCCGCCGGGTAGGGAAGAGCGGATCAGCGCTGACGAACAGCGCATCGGGCCGCTCGTCGGCGATTTTCGCAAATGCCGCGTTGATGGCTTGGCTGGTGCCGGTCTCAAAGACGCGGGTCTGCACCCCCATCGCCTGGGCCGCCTCTTCCAATTGCCGCACCTGCAATTGAGCTCGCGGAGCATTCGCCGGGTTGACGAACATCGCGACCCGTTTGGCCGTGGGAACCACCTCGCGCAAGAGTTCGAGCCGCTTTGCCAGTACCTCGCCGACAAAGAAATTCACGCCGGTCATAGTGCCGCCGGGACGGGATAAACTCGCGACCAACCCCAACTCGACGGGATTTTCCGGGATGCCGAAAACGACCGGAATCGTCGTGTTCAGGGCTTTGGCGGTCAGCGCCCCGGCGGTCCCACCGCTTGCCACAATGACCGACACTTGACGCCGGACCAGATCGGCTCCCAATTCCGGCAACCGTTCGAGCCGGTTCTCGGCCCAGCGGAAATCAATGGCGACGTTGTTCCCCTCTAAGTAGCCGGCTTCCCTGAGGCCCTCGCGAAATCCGCGCAGACGATCCGAAAAGCCCTCCGGCGCGACTGTACTGAGAAAACCGATGACTGGAATCGGCTGCT
>DASSJW010000854.1:0-6483 GCA_035690995.1 Xanthobacteraceae bacterium | reverse complement strand
CTGGGCATCCAGCTGATCAACCGATGGTGGGTGCTGCTGCTGCTCTATCCGACGCTCACGGTGCCGTTTTGCACCTGGATCATGATCGGCTACTTCGCTTCGATTCCGAAGGAGCTCGACGAGGCGGCGCTGATGGATGGTGCGAACTACCGCCAGATTCTCACCCGCGTGTTCATCCCGGTCGCGCTTCCCGGCCTCATCGCGGCGACCATCTTCGCCTTCACGGTGTCGTGGGCGCAGTTCCTCTATCCGCTCGCCTTCACCACCTCGGCCGACCAGCTCGTGCTGCCGGTCGGCATCATCACCACGCTGACCAAGGGCGACGTGTTCAACTGGGGTCAGATCATGACCGGGGCGCTGCTCGGCGCCGCCCCGCCGCTCATCATCTATGCGTTCCTGATGGACTACTACATCGCCGGGCTCACCGCCGGCGCCACCAAGGGTTAGCGGCATGTTTCTAAAAACATCCATCGCATGTGTCCCGGGCGCGGCGCAGCATGAAGCGCGAGAGCGCGCAATGATGCGCCGCAGAACCGGGACCGTTCCAGATACCGCCCTTGAGACGGTCCCGGATCAGCGGTGCACCGCCGCGCTTCGCTTCGCGCTGCACCGCATCCGGGACACGCACACTTAGCGGCTGAACAGAGCGCCATGGCCCAGGTCTCGCTCCGCAAGGTGGTCAAGCGCTTCGACGACACCGAAGCGGTGCGCGGCATCGATCTCGACATCGCCGACAAGGAATTCGTGGTGCTGGTGGGTCCGTCCGGCTGCGGCAAATCGACGACGCTGCGGATGATCGCCGGGCTCGAGGAGATCAGCGCGGGCGAGATCGCGGTCGACGGCGAAGTGGTCAACGACGTGCCGCCAAAAGACCGCGACATGGCCATGGTCTTTCAGAACTATGCGCTCTATCCGCACATGACCGTGTACGAGAACATGTCGTTCGGGCTGCGGCTCAAGCGCTATCCGAAGGACGAGATCGCTCGCCGCGTGCAGGAGGCCGCCCGCATTCTCGACATCACCGAGCTGCTCGAAAGGAAGCCGCGGCAGCTCTCCGGCGGACAGCGCCAGCGCGTCGCCATGGGTCGCGCGATCGTGCGCAACCCCAAAGTTTTCCTGTTCGACGAGCCGCTGTCGAACCTCGACGCCAAGCTGCGCGTGCAGATGCGCACCGAGATCAAGCGCGTGCATCAGAAGGTGCGCACCACGACCGTCTACGTCACCCACGATCAGGTCGAGGCGATGACGCTCGCCGACCGGGTGGTGGTGATGAACCGCGGCCGCATCGAGCAGATCGGCGCGCCCAACGATCTCTATCATGCGCCGGCGACGCGCTTCGTTGCCGGCTTCATCGGTTCGCCGGCGATGAACCTCCTGCCCTGCCGGCTGGAAGGCAGCGACGGTGCGCTGCGCGTGCGTCTGAGCGACGACATCGCGCTGCCGGTGCCGCCGTCGCATGCCGGGCGCTACCGCGGTCACGTCGGCCGCGAGGGGCTGACCTTCGGACTGCGGCCGGAGCACCTGACGGAGTGCAAGCCCAACGGCGACAAGCCATTCGGCTATATCGATGCCGTGCTCGAGGTCACCGAGCCGATGGGCATGGAGACGCTGGTGTTCTTCCGAGTCAACGGGCTCGACGTCTGCGCGCGCGTGAGCCCCAATGCCGGGGCGCGCGAGGGCGCGCCCATGCGGCTCGCCGCCAGCCTCGACAACATGCACCTGATTGACGACGCGACGGGACGGGTGATCTAGCGTTGCTTCGCCGTCATCGAATTGACGCCACCGTCATTCCGGGGCGCGCGGAAGGCGCGAGCCCGGAATCCATAATCCCAGACGGTCGTTGTGGATCCCGGGCTCCCTCGCTGCGCACCCAAGTCGGGTTTACCCGACCTGGGCATCTAAATGCCGATCTCGGGTAAACCCGAGATCGGTGGCCCCGGAATGACAGCCGGGCGAACGCCTACCCCCACAACGCCCGCGTCGCCGTGCGTGCGCCTTCGACCAGGCTCTTGAATTTCGCCCACACGATCTCCGGTTCGATCTCCGGCCGCTGGCCGGGAACCAGGGTCGAGGCAAAACCGCAATCGGTGCCGGCGATCACGCGTTCGCGCCCGACGATTTTCGCAAGCCGCACGATGCGCTCGGCCACGAGGTCGGGGTGCTCGACGATCACCGACGCATGCGTCACGCAGCCCGGGATCAGCACCTTGTCGTCCGGCAGCTTCACCGCTTCCCACACCCGCCACTCGTGCTCGTGGCGCGGGTTCGCCATCTCGAAGGAATAGGCGCCGGCCTTGATGGTCACCAGGATATCGGCCAGGTGCTTGAGCTCCATGTCGCTGGTGCGCGGCCCCATATTGATGCCGTAGCAGGTGTGATGGCGCACGCGCTCGGGCGGGATGTTGCGCAGCGCATGGTTGAGCACCTCGACCCGCCGCCGCGCCCAGCCGCGCGCCTGCTCGACGCTTTCGTCGGGTGTGAGCATGTAGTGCATGGCAAGACGCGGGTCGTCAATCTGCACCTGGAACCCGGCCTTGACGATCGCCTCGTATTCCTCGCGCATCGCCTCCGCCACCGCGAGCACATGCTCCTCGTCGCTCGCGTAGTGGCGGTTCTCCATCAGGCCGGCGCAGCTCGAGGGCGACACCGAGGGCATGAAGGCGTCGACCGGCGCGCCGCCGCCGAGCGCGCGCTTGAGGTTGTCGAGATCGGCGGCCAGCGCGTCGTGCCCGACATATTTGATCGGCCCGGTGCAGGCCCATTTCGCCTGCGCCGAGCCGGAATGCGCCCCGTCGCGATAGAAGCTCGGGAAGGCGACGTTCTCGCGCGTGCGCCGCTCGCCCGGCTTGGGTGTGATCGGCGTGATGCCGGACAGGCGTTCGGCGGCGTAGGCCTGGAAGCTCGCCTTCGACTGCTCGCCGTCGCTCACGATGTCGATGCCGAGATCGCGCTGGGTCTTGACGGTGGCGGCCACGGAGTCGCGGGTCCGGCGCGCCAGTTCGGCCGGATCGTAGGACCCTTTCGTCACCTTCGCGAAGATCAGCGCGGAGAGCTCGTCGGGTCGCGGCAGACTGCCGGTATGAGTGGTCAGGATTCGCCTGCGACGCTCGTCGAGCCCGGACATGGTTGGTCCTTCCTTGCATGACCCCGGCCGCGGCCGGTGGCTGATGGTAATGGAGGCGGCTTGCGCGGACGCGCATCCGCTCGTTCGCCTTCGATGACAGACCCGACAAGGTCCCGCAAGGCGGAGGACGGCACGCCAACTGGATGCGCCCGATGCGAGGCGCGCCGGCAATGTGGCGGACCGGGGGCGCGGCTATGCGACCCATTCGTTGGCTGCACGCAATCCAATAAGCTCCAAGCATAAAGCGGGTCTGGGAGCCCGTGTGCGGGTGCCGGACTTGCGTGCCGGCCAATGGGCAGCGCCCCCGACGAAATCGCTGCCGTCATCGCAATGCGCCTACGGATCGCTGGAGGGCACCATGAACGCAGATTGGCGCTGCTATAGTCTGGCGTGCTTGCTGGCCGTATCGACCGTTGCTACGGCCGGTGCACAGACCGAGCCCTACCCGAGTAAGCCGATCCAGATCATCGCGGATTCGTCCGCCGGCAGCGCACCGGACGTCGCCTTGCGGATCGTTGCCGATCGGCTGACGCAGGCCTGGGGCCAACAGGCCTTGGTGGTCAATCGCCCGGGTGGCGGCGGCAGCGTCGCAGCCCGGGCGGCAGCGGAAGCCGCGCCAGATGGATACACCCTCTACCAGCCGGTGCTGTCGACTTTCGTGGCATTGCATCCGGCGGCGCCCAACGTTCCGTTGCACGTGCCGAAAGACTTCCTGCCGATCGGGTTCGTTTCGGAGAACCCGATGTTCATCGCGGTCGCTCCAACTCTGGGCGTCGCAACCCTGGCCGAGTTGATCGCACTCGCCAAAAAGCGTCCCGGCGAAATCCCCTATGCCACCACCGGCGTGGGCCGCTTGACCCACCTGACCGGCGAATTGTTGCAGCACGAGGCCGGGATCAAGTTGCTGCTGGTGCCCTATACCGGCGGCCCGGCTCATGCCATCGGCGACGTCACGACCGGGCGTGTGGCCATGATCATCGAAGGCTATTCAGGCATCGCGGGTGCGGCGCGATCGGGTTCGGTGAAATTGATCGCGGTCGCAACGGCGAAGCGTCTGGCCGAATTTCCCGACGTGCCCACCGTGGCGGAGACGATTCCAGGTTTTCGCGCCACCGGCTGGGGCGTTTTGGTGGCGCCTGTCGGCACGTCGCAAGCGATCATCGGCAAGCTCAGCGAGGATCTGCGCAAGGTTGTCGTCGAACCGGAGGTCGAGAAGAGGCTTGCGGCGCTCGGTAGCTATACCAATCCGATGTCGTCCACCGAAGTGACGGCGTTCATTCACAAGCAGCAACAGATGTGGCAGCCGGTGCTGGACGAGATTGCCAAAAAGCAGCGATGAAAGCGGCATCATTCGACGGTGCGCTGGCGGCGGTTTCGCCGCTCTCTACCCCGCGATGATCGGCCCCGGGCTAGCGAGAACCGGTGCGTGCAATGCGCCCGATCTCGAAGCGGTCGATGTCTTTAATTCCCTCTGCCGGCCACGACGCCATTAACCAATGCAGGAAACGGGGAGCTGCCCTCGCCCTGACGCCGTCCCATCTTGCATCTGCGACCCCATGTTGTTGCAGGGACTGGAACAGCAGCGGGGGTCAGCGATGACGGCGACGGTCGATTTCACCAGTCAGGCGTTTTTCCGCAATCCGGCCGCCGGCATCGAACGCCTCAGGGCATCGGGCCCGGTCGTCGCGACCAGATTCCCGATCGTCGGCAAGGTCTGGATCACCACGACCTACGAATCGACGGCCCGCGTCCTCAAGGACAGCGAGACGTTCACGCTGCGAAAGGAGGGCGGCGGCCTGGCCGGGCTGCGCTGGTGGATGCCATCGTTTGTCGGCGCGCTCGCCAACAACATGCTGACCATGGACGAGCCGGACCATACGCGCCTGCGCGGGATCGTGGACGAGGCCTTCCGCCGCCGCGCGGTTCTCGATATGGAGCCGCGCATTCGCGCCATCGCCGACGATCTCGCCGCCGACCTGTTCGCCGCCGGAAGCCCGGCCGATCTGGTCGCGCGTTATGCGCGAACGCTGCCGCTCTCGGTCATCTGCGAGCTGCTCGGCCTGCCACTGGCCGACCGGCCGAAATTCATCGCCTGGGCGAACACGGTCGCGCGGCTCGCGGGCGTCACCGATTTCCTGCGCATGCTCGGCGGCCTTTGGCCGATGAAGCGCTACCTGGAAGAGCGGCTGCGGCTCGCGCGCGCGCATGGCGGCGAAGGCCTGATCGCCGAGCTCGTGCGCGTCGAAATGGAAGGCGGGCGCATCAGCGGCAGCGAAATGGTGTCAATGGTCTTTCTGCTGCTGGGGGCGGGATCGGAAACCACGACCCATTTGATCAGCGGATCGGTTTACGAGCTTCTCAGGAATCCCGCTCTGCGCGATTGGCTCGCGGCGGACTGGAGCCGCGGCCATCTGGCGGTCGAGGAGTTTCTGCGCTTCGTGTCTCCGGTGCAGTTTTCCAAGCCGCGCTTCGTGCGACGGGACGTCGAGCTTGACGGCGTGCGCTTGAAGAAGGGCGACAGGATCATGGCCATGGTGGCGGCCGCCAACATGGACCCGGAGGCGATTGACCACCCCGACAGACTCGATCTTCAGCGGCGACCCAACCGGCACATCTCCTTCGGGACCGGCATCCATTTCTGCCTCGGCCACCAGTTGGCGCGCATCGAAGGCTTGTGCGCCCTGCAGGCGCTATTCACGCGCTGGCCGGGCCTGCGGCTCGCGGTCGAGCCCGACCAAATCCGTTGGCGCCGACGGCCCGGTCTCCGATCGATCGATACGCTGCCGGTTGTGGCGGGTTCCTGATCGAGAGGCAGCGCACGGGCCTGGCCTGCTGAGATGTCCGCCATCCGCTCGCAACCGGTGGAAGCGAAACCACAATTCGAGCGCGCTCACCCCGTGCGGTCCCATCGTCGCATGGTTTCGGTCAGCAGCGGCGCCAGTGCGGCGTCATGTCAGCCTCCTTCAATGCAGCGGAGCGTTCCGAGCGCTGCCCTCCGGGAGAAACCGGCTCTGCGTGTGACTTGTTGCACATACACGCATTACGTGCAATGATATCTCGGTCAAGCCCGAAAGGGCCTCGCGTAACCCGGCTTCCCCGGGGCAGGGCTAACCTCCTGCGGGCTTTCCGGGGGAACGGGATCCTTCGCCGAGTCGCGTCACATGGGCCCTACCCGGCGACGCGTTCGGTCGCGCGGCCGGCGGTGAGCGTTCTGCCCCGCCTTGGTGCACTTGGGGTCTGTGATGGCAGACGACTCGAAGCAATCGTTTCCGAATATTGGGGGAAACGGCTTCATTTGGATTCTGGTTGCGGCCGCCACCACGTATTTCGTGGCGCACCAGATACCACTCGAGGGCAGT
>DASSJW010000853.1:0-2441 GCA_035690995.1 Xanthobacteraceae bacterium | reverse complement strand
ATGCCGGTGAGATGCGCGCCGACCACCGCGATGGCGATCTCGCCGGCAGGGGGGCCGGCGAGCGGCGCGAGCGCCGGCTGCGCCGTGCCGGTCGCGCCGAGCGGCAGGCCGGTGCCGGCGTGGAATACACGGCCGAGCGAGGCGAGCATCGCGTCGTTGCCCGCTGGCGCGAGCAGCGTGATCCCGAATGGCGTGGCCTGCATCGACGCCGGCACGGCCAGCGCGCAGAGGTCGAGCAGGTTGACGAAGTTGGTGTAGGTGCCGAGCCGGCTGTTGAGCCCGATCGGATCGGCGAGCACCTGCGCGACGGTGTAGACCGTCGGCACCGTCGGCAAGGCGAGCGCGTCGATCGAGCGGAAGACATGGTCGCGCACGCGGCGCAGCTGCTCGAGCTGGTAGAACGCCGCGAACGCATCGGCCGCGCTGCCGTGCGCGCCGCCGAGGATGATCTGCCGGGTCACCGGGTGCATCGCTTCCGGCGCCGATGCGATCAGCGAGCGCACGCTGATGTAGCGCTCCGCCACCCATGGTCCGTCGTAAAGGAGGCGCGCGGTTTCGTAGAACGGCTCGATGTCGATCTCCGCGAGCGTGGCGCCGAGGCCGGCGAGACGCGCGAGCGCGGCGTCGTAGGCCGCGGCCGAGGCCTTGTCGCCGAAGAACAGGCGCTGCCCCGGCATCGGCATGCCGATCCGCACGTCCGCAGGCACGCCACCCGGCGCACCGAGCGGACGCGGGCGCGAGTACGGGTCGGCGGAATCGGGGCCGCTCATGGCCGCGAGCGCGGCGAAGGCATCGTCGACGGTGAGCGCGAACACCGAGACGCAATCGAGCGTGCGGCAGGCCGGCACGACTCCCGCGGTGGAGACAAGGCCGAGGCTCGGCTTGAGGCCGACGATGTTGCCCAGCCCCGCCGGCACGCGACCGGAGCCGGCCGTGTCGGTGCCGAGCGCGAGCGGCACGAGGCCGGCGCCGACCGCGATCGCCGAGCCCGAGCTCGATCCGCCGGGAATCAGCGCCGGATCGAACAGGTTGCGCGGAATGCCGTAGGGCGAGCGCACGCCCACGAGGCCGGTGGCGAACTGGTCGAGATTGGTCTTGCCGATGACGATGGCGCCGGCGGCTTTCAGCCGGGCGACGCAGGTCGCGTCCTTGCCCGGCTCGTAGGCGAAGGCCGGGCAGGCGGCGGTGGTCGGCAATCCCTTGAGGTCGATATTGTCCTTCACCGCGACCGGCACGCCATAGAGCGGGAGGTCGGCATTGCCTTTCGGCACCAATGCCCTGGCTTCGGCGATGGCGTCCGCCTCGGCGCGCAGCGAGATGAAGACGGCGGGATCGGCGTGGGCGCGGATGCGCGCGTAGCTGCGCGCGACCGTCGCTTCGGGGCTGCTCGCGCCCGAACGATGCGCCTCGACGATCGCCGCTACCGTGTCGCCCAACGTCACTGTCCCTGCCTGTGCAGCGGGTCAGCAAGCAGCATGCCAGCCGATCCGGCGCAATGCGGTCCCGCTGCGTCACGCCGGGGCGTGCCGGAATGACCTGACGGATATTCCAGCGCACCAGCGCTCCTGAAGGCGGTGGGCAGGAATCATTGCATACAACAGACGATATTTGCCCATTCTTTGAGCAGAGCCGCAAGCCGCAAGCACCGACGGCGGGTGGCTGCGGCACGGCAAGTTTCGCGAGCAGGCGACGATGCGGAGTGACGCGATCATCTCGGCGGCGGAGCAGCGGCCGAGCGATCGCCTCACATCGCCGCCAGCCGCGGCGCGATCGGCGCCGGCATCCAGTCGGCCGCGAGGCCGAGATCGGCGAGAATCACCTGCGCCGCGTTGTAGGCCGGAAGCCCGGTGATGTTGCCGCCGGGATGGCTGCTCGACCCGCAGAGATAGAGCGCGGGCAGGTGGGTGCGGTAAGCGCCCGCGCCGGCGAACGGGCGGTGAAAGCCGACCTGGTCATTGGCAAAGGCGCCGACGAGCAGGTCGCCCTCGCGCATATTGGGCAGGCAGCGCTCGACGTCCAGCGGCGAACGGGTGAACGAGTCGATCACCGCATCGGCAAGGTTGGGCGCGTGCCGTTGCCAGAGCGTGCGCATCACGCCGCCATGCTCGTCGCGCAGGCGGTCCCAGTTTTCGGGATCGCCATGGACTCGGTAGGGCAGCTTCTCCCACATGAAGGCGGTGTGGCGGCCGGGCGGCGCCTGGCTCGGATCGAACACGGTCGGGCACGCGCCCCACATCACCGTCGGCGGGATGGTGCCGGCCTCGTGATGGCGCACGATGTCGCTGAACTGGTCCACGTGGTCGAGCCCCATGATCACCATGAACGCCTGCGCCAGCTCGGGATGGTCGGCGCTCGCGCGATAGCGCGGCGGCTCGCGGAGATTGAGGTGAAGGGCGAACAGCGGCGCCAGCAGATTGTACTGGAAGCGTTGCGCCCGGTCG
>DASSJW010000852.1:0-9589 GCA_035690995.1 Xanthobacteraceae bacterium | reverse complement strand
AGAGCGGGCAACAACCACCGATCTGGGTGACGCCGTGATTGCACCGACATCCAACTCGAAAACCTTACTTACCCATGGAGCTTCGTCGCCGCTATATCGCAGCGAATCGCCGCCCGCATCGAGCATCCGGTGGAAAATCCTGCTGCAAGCCGGCGACAGAAAATCTAAAGGAGAATGCGCCTTATAAAGTCAAAACCGGTTACTAGGCGGGGGCTTTTGTTTACTGGCAGGGCACGCAAAAAGGGTTTGATCCGTCTTCGTATCAGACGTCATTCCTCAACGCTTTGCATAGGAAACGACCTCGAGTCCGGCAAGACGCCGGTCGTGACCGCCGGGCTCGCCGTCCGCCGGCCGCCCGACGCCGGTATATGAAAAGCCCTGCCGGCGAACTTCATCGGCGCGATATACGTTGTGAAGGTCGACCAGGATCGGCGTCACCAGAAGATCGCGCATGCGGCCAAGGTCGAGCGCGCGGAACGCCTCCCATTCCGTCACCAGGACGAGCGCATGCGCCCCCTCCGCGCAGCTATAGGCGTCATCGGCGAAGGTGACACCGTCCAGAATCGTACGGGCCACAGGCATTCCCACCGGATCATAGGCGCGCACATGCGCGCCGGCGTCCTGCAAGCCGCGGATGATCGCGAGGGAGGGGGCTTCTCGCATGTCGTCCGTGTTCGGTTTGAACGTGAGACCCAGCAGCGCAATGGTTTTGCCTCGGACGGAGCCGCCGCAGGCGGTGACCACCTTGCGGGCCATGGCGCGCTTGCGCTGCTCGTTGACGGCCGTGACCGTCTCGACGATGCGAAGCGGCGCGCGATGGTCCTGGGCGGTCTTGATCAGCGCCACCGTGTCCTTCGGAAAGCAGGAGCCGCCATATCCCGGCCCGGCGTGCAGGAACTTCGGCCCGATGCGGCGGTCGGAACCGATGCCGCGCGCGATTTCCTGCACATCCGCCCCGACCTGCTCGCAAAGATCGGCGATCTCGTTGATGAACGTGATCTTCATGGCGAGAAACGCATTGGCGGCATATTTCGTGAGTTCGGCGGACACGCGCGACGTGGTCAAGATCGGCGCCTGGTTGAGAAAAAGCGGGCGGTAGACCTCGGCCATCAGCTTTCTGGCGCGCTCATCCTCGGTTCCAATCACGATCCGGTCCGGATGCTTGAAGTCCTCGATGGCGGCGCCTTCGCGCAGGAACTCCGGATTGGACACCACGGAAAAATCCGCATCCGGGCGGGCCTCACGGATGATCCGCTCCACCTCGTCGCCGGTGCCGATCGGCACGGTCGACTTGGTGATGACGACGGTGTAGCCGTCGAGCTCGCGCGCGATCTCGCGCGCCGCCTCGTAGACGTAGGACAGATCCGCATACCCGTCGCCGCGCCGCGACGGCGTGCCGACAGCAATGAACACGGCATCCGCCGCCCGCACCGCCGGCGCTGCATCGGTTTCGAAAGACAGGCGACCCTGCTGGGCATTTTTCGCGACGAGATCGTCGAGACCGGGCTCGAAGATGGGGATCGAGCCGTTGCGCAACGCCTCGATCTTGGACGCGTCCTTGTCGACGCAGGTGACCACGTGGCCGAAATCGGCGAAGCATGCCCCTGACACCAGTCCGACATACCCCGTCCCGATCACCGCGATGCGCACGATAGATGTCCTGAGCCAACGGCGATTCGGGTTTGGTAACAGCCTTTTGGAGCAACGCCAAGGGGCGCCGGAGCGCCGATAAATACCTGCGGATCGCAGCCCATCACGGCTTCGCTGGCGCGCGCCGGCCGGGCTGCGAGCGGCCGATAACGATTGCGGGCAAAAGTCGAATTGGCCTAGGGTGCGGCAGCAGGGACCTTCCCTTTTATCCCTTTCCAGGCTCATTCCTGGCAAACCTCAGTTGTCAATGGACGATCTGTATTCCGGCAAGAAGGCCGTCGTCGGCATTATCGGACTTGGCTATGTGGGCATGCCGCTGGCCCTCGCCGCCTGGACGGCGGGGTTCCGGGTGGTCGGTTTCGATATCGATCCGCAAAAGACCGCCAGCATCAATGCCGGCAAGAGCTACCTCAGGCACATTCCGAGCGAGGAAATCAGCACCGCCGTTTCCGCCGGCCGCCTGCGCGCCACGACGCGTTTCGAAGAGCTGCGGGAGGTGGACGCCATCATCATCTGCGTCCCTACGCCGCTGACCGCGCACCGCGAGCCGGACCTGACCTATATCGAGAGCACGACGCTCGCGATCGCGCCGCACCTGCGCAAGGGCCAGCTGATCGTGCTCGAATCGACCACATGGCCGGGCACGACCACCGAGGTGATGCAGCCGATCCTGGAGCGCGGCGGGCTCAAGGCCGGCCGCGACTTCTATCTCGCCTTCTCGCCCGAGCGCGAGGATCCCGGCAATGCGAGCCACCCCACCAAATCGATTCCCAAGGTCGTGGGCGCGGACGATCCAACCTCGATCGAACTCGCCAACGCACTCTACGGCGCGATCGTCGCGCACACGATTCCGGTTTCTTCGATGAAGACGGCGGAAGCGGTCAAGCTCACCGAGAACATTTTTCGCGCTGTCAACATTGCGCTCGTCAACGAATTGAAGGTGGTCTACGACGCCATGGGCATCGACATCTGGGAGGTGATCGAGGCCGCCAAGTCGAAGCCGTTCGGGTTCATGCCGTTTTATCCCGGGCCCGGCCTGGGCGGCCACTGCATCCCGATCGATCCGTTCTATCTCACCTGGAAGGCGCGCGAGTTCGACATCTCGACGCGCTTCATCGAGCTTGCCGGCGAGATCAACGCCTCGATGCCGCACTACGTCGTCGACAAGCTCGCGCGCAGCCTCGACGAGCGGGCCGGCCGCGGGCTGCGCGGCGCGAAAATCCTGATGATCGGCATCGCCTACAAGAAGAACGTCGAAGATATTCGCGAGAGCCCCGCCTTCAAGCTGATCGAGCTACTCGAGGAGCGCGGCGCTTCGGTCGACTTCTATGACCCCTATGTGCAGAAAATACCGTCGACCCGCAAACATCCGAAGCTTGCCGGGCGGCCCTCCATCGCCTGGGCGCCCAAGACGATCGGCGGCTACGACGCGGTCTTGATCGCGACCGACCACGATAATATCGACTACCGCACGCTGGTCGAACAGGCAGCGCTCGTGATCGACACGCGCAACGCCTGTGCCCGCGCCGGCATGACGTCGCCCAAAGTCGTCAAGGCCTGATGGAGCCGGCGCATCGCGGTCCGCACCGGGACGGAGGCGGCGACGCGCGCTTCCGAACGGGCACACGGAAGGAAAGACTTTGCGCTTTCTGGTGACAGGAACGGCCGGCTTCATCGGCTTTCACGTGGCCAAGCGGCTGATCGAGGCCGGTCACGACGTCGTCGGCATCGACGGCATAACGCCTTATTACGACGTCGCACTCAAGCGGCGCCGGCACGCGATCCTGCTGCAGTCGGCGCATTTCTCCGCCCAGGAGCTGATGCTGGAGGATGCCGAGCGCCTCGCCAAGGTCTATGTCGAGGTTCGCCCCGACGTCGTCATTCATCTCGCCGCTCAGGCCGGGGTGCGCTACAGCCTGGAAAATCCGGGGGCCTATATCAGCGCCAACATCGTCGGCACCTTCAACATCCTCGAACTTGCGCGTAATCACCCGCCGCGACACCTGCTGCTGGCTTCGACCAGCTCGGTCTATGGCGCCAACACGAAAATGCCGTTCGAGGAGAGCGATCGCACCGATCATCCACTCACGCTCTATGCTGCCACCAAGAAGGCCACGGAGTCGATGGGGCACGCCTACGCCCATTTGTGGGCCATCCCGACCACGGTGTTTCGCTTCTTCAGCGTCTATGGGCCGTGGGGACGGCCGGACATGGCGCTGTTCAAGTTCACCAAGGCCATTCTCGAAGGCGAGCCGATCGACGTGTATAACCACGGAGAGATGGATCGCGATTTCACCTATGTCGACGACATCGCGACCGCCATCACGCTCCTGGTCGACGCGGTGCCAAGCGCTCCGACCTCCGCGCACGACAGCGACGACGACCTTGGGCTCAGTCCCGCCGCGCCGTTCCGCGTGGTCAATATCGGGAACGGCAACCCGGTGCGACTCTTGGCGTTCATCGAGGCGATCGAAACAAGCATCGGCAGGAAGGCAATCCGGAATTATCTGCCGATGCAACCCGGCGATGTCCCGGCAACTTTCGCCGATACGAGTCTGCTGCGCCGCCTGACCGGATTTCAACCGGCAACGCCCGTGTCCAGCGGCGTGGATCGCTTTGTCGCATGGTATCGAGACTATTACCGGGTGTGACCATCTGGGCTTCACGCCTCGATGCCTCTGCACCTTCCCTGATCAGGAACGAGACGCAATCTCAGCAGGCCGCAGCGTGACGATCTTGGTAACCGGCGGTGCCGGCTATATCGGAAGCCACATGGTGCATGCGCTGGTCGATGCCGGCGAGCGCGTGGTGGTGCTCGACAATCTCACGACCGGCTTCGATTGGGCGGTGGCGCCGGGCGTGCCCCTCGTGGTTGGCGACACTGGGGATCAAGCGCAGGTGGCGGCGTTGATGGCGGAGCATCGCGTCGACGCCGTCATTCATTTCGCCGCCTCGATCGTGGTGCCGGACTCGGTGGCTGACCCCCTCGGCTATTACCGCAACAATACCGCCAACTCGCGCAGCCTGATCGAGACCGCGGTCAAACACGGCGTGCGCCATTTCATTTTCTCTTCGACCGCGGCAGTCTATGGCAACCCTCAGCGCATACCGGTGCGCGAGGACGATCCCACGGTGCCGACGTCGCCTTACGGCTCCTCCAAGCTCATGACCGAAGTCATGCTGCGCGACTCCGGGGCCGCATACGGGCTGCGGCACGTCATCCTGCGCTACTTCAACGTGGCCGGAGCCGACCCGCTCGGCCGCGCCGGTCAGTCGACGAAGGGAGCGACCCATCTCATCAAGGTCGCACTCGAAGCCGCGCTGGGGCGGCGCCCGAAGGTCGATGTCTTCGGCTCCGACTATCCGACGCCGGACGGCACCTGCATCCGAGATTATATTCACGTTGCCGATCTCGTTGCCGCCCATTCGGATGCGCTCGCCTATCTGCGCGGCGGCGGCTCCTCGACGACGCTCAATTGCGGCTACGGGCGCGGTTTCTCCGTGTTGGACGTGATCGAGACGGTGAAGCGGGTCTCCGGGGTCGATTTCACGGTCGAATTCGCGGGGCGCCGGGCGGGCGATCCCGCACAGATCGTGGCTGCGTGCGACCGCGCCCGTTCCACCCTCGGATGGCAGCCGCAATTTGACGATCTGACCAGGATCGTGTCCGACGCATTGGCATGGGAGCGCGGCCTTTCGCAGCGCGCCGGCTGACTTTTGCCTATTCTGAACGCCGCGCTGGTGCAGCGCGACATCGAGATCAGCCGTGCCGCGCTCTACCGCGAGGCGAACAGCTTCCTGCTGGGAGGGGACCAAGCGCCTTGGCCGCAGTCACCCTGATTGGATGAGGGCCAACATCCGAGGAGACGGTCATGTTCGCAGTCATTTTCAAAGTGCAACCTAGGAAACACGTTGGGACGACTATCTCGATCTCGCCAAACAATTGAAACCGAAGCTCGAGGCGATCAACGGATTCATCGACCACGAGCGGTTCGCCAGCATGAAGGCCAAAGGACGCGTGCTCTCGCTATCGATCTGGCGCGACGAGAAGGCGGTGGTGCGCTGGCGAACGCATGGCGAGCACCACGACGTGCAGGAGAAAGGCCGCTTCGAAGTGTTTGAGGACTATCATCTGCGGGTCGGCGAGGTCACCGACATCAAGCCAGCGAGCAAATTCTGATCGATTTCGTCGCCCGACATGAAAACACGAAGCAACATCTGACGGGCACTGTTCCAGGGAACTAGTGGCCACCTCACAGTAAATTCTGCCAAGATGCTTGCGTCAAAGAGATTGGCAAGTCGTGTCAATTCGGAGAGTGCAATGGCCGCTCAGCAAGACACCTCCAGCACCCACGGCGCCGAAATTAAGTTGCCGCTGCCGAAACAAGCTGGAGGGAAACCATTACTCGAGGCCCTCAAAGATCGTAAATCGACCCGCGAGTTCGGAGACAACGAGCTAAATGTTAAGGTTCTTTCGAACCTCCTGTGGGCTGCATTCGGATTAAACCGCCTCGACGGACACCGTACGGCGCCGTCGGCGCGCAATTGGCAGGAAATCGACGTTTACGTGGCGCTCAAACGCGGGCTTTACCTGTTTGATCCCCATGCCAACGTGCTCCGCCAAGTGCTCGCGGAGGACATCCGAGCTGCGACAGGCATGCAGGATTTCGTGGGAACTGCGCCACTCAATCTCGTTTACGTCGCGGACTTAGCTCGGATGAGTGCATCTGACAGAACCGAACAACGCTTCTACTCGGCCATCGACACGGGCTTTATAAGTCAGAATGTTTATTTGTTTTGCGCTTCCGAAGGGCTCGCGACGGTGGTCCGCGGGCTAGTCGATCGAAGGTCGCTCGCAAAGCTTATGCAGCTCCGACCGCAACAACGCGTGATAGTGGCGCAGACAGTCGGCTACCCGAAGGACTGACGTACGACGCGGGGATGGCTGCCGGCCAGTAGTCTTGGCTGCCATCTGCTGTTGCAGAACTACGACGCCAACGGTTCGAAAGCTCGCAGCCTCACAGGCTGACGGCGCCGACCCCATCGGCCAGCCGCCACTTCAAACACCCCGTGGCAGCGCGTGCCACACTTGGCACACCTGCCATCGGAAGACAGATTCCACACCGTCACGTCGTACTGGTCGCGGCCGATCAGCATGGCACCACACGTGTGACAATGGGTGGCCTGCCCAGCAGGATCGTGGACATTCCCAGTGTAGACGTAACGAATACCCGCATTCATAGCGATTTGGCGCGCCATGCGCAGCGTCGCCGGTGGCGTTGGCAGGGCGTCCGTCAATTTCCAGTCCGGATGGAAGGCCGTGAAGTGTAGCGGCACGTCGGGGCCGAGGTGATCCATCACCCAAGCGCTTTCTGCTTGAATTTCGGCAGCGGAATCGTTTTCGCCCGGAATGAGCAGCGTGGTGATCTCGAACCAAACGTTCGTCTCATGCTTGAGGTACTCGAGCGTCTCGAGCACGGGAGCGAGCTTGCCCGAACAGAGATTCTTGTAAAAACCTTCGGTGAAGGCTTTGAGGTCGATGTTGGCCGCGTCCATGTGCCGAAAAAACTCGATCCGCGGCTCAGGCGAGATATAGCCTGCGCTCACTGCCACCGTCTTGATCCCCCGCTCGCGGCAGGCCTGCGCCACGTCGACGGCATATTCGAGAAAGATCACAGGATCGTTGTAGGTAAATGCGACCGACCGGCAGCCGCTTTGCACTGCCGCTTCTGCAATCGCCTCAGGCGAGGCCAGGTCCTGAATACGATCGAAATTCCGCGCCTTCGAGATGTCCCAGTTCTGGCAAAATTTGCAGGTCAGGTTGCAGCCGGCAGTGCCAAAAGATAGGACCGGCGTGCCCGGCAAGAAGTGATTGAGCGGCTTCTTTTCAATCGGATCGATGCAAAAGCCTGATGAGCGGCCATAGGTGGTAAGCACCATCTGGTCGGCCTGTCGCGCACGCACGAAGCACAGACCGCGTTGACCTTCATGCAGCTTGCAGTAGCGCGGGCAGACGTCGCACTGGATGCGGCCGTCTTCTAGGACGCGCCAATAGCGCCCCGCTTTTCCCTCGATGGGTTGATTCATGTCGCAGCCGGCCTAAGTTCCAGGGATCTCGCCATAAATGGTGATCGGGCGATAGCCGGGCAAGATGCGAACAGGCTCGCAAAGCATGACAACCCGGCTGTCAGCGGTGGCGGGCCTGTTCTACCCCAGTGATCCGGATCGGCTGCGGACGCACGTTTTGGACCTGCTAGCCGACGTCGCGGCGTCTACAAAAGTCATGCCCAAAGCATTGGTCGCGCCGCACGCACGCTATGCCTATTCCGGCTGCGCTGCCGCCGCGGCATTCGCGACGCCTCGGGATAGCGCGCAGAGGATTGCGCATGTCGTGCTGATCAGGCCAGCACACTACGTCCACGGCGCCTGGATGCCGCGACTGCCGCCGCCATCGAGCACGGCGAGTGGGCCAGTCTGGGTCCGCGCGCCAACCCGCTGATTTGCCTATGATTACGCCCTTTCTTGCTTCCCCAGTGCTTAGATGCCGGTTCCAGACATAAGCGCAAAAATGGCAACGCCGCCAAGTCTTTGACTTGGCGGCGTAATTTGGTTGCGGGGATAGGATTTGAACCTATGACCTTCAGGTTATGAGCCTGACGAGCTACCGGGCTGCTCCACCCCGCGTCAACCGGTGCGAAAAACGGGAAGTACGGGCCGCCGCCCGCAGGCGGCTTATGTAGCAATCGTGACACGGCTTGAAAAGCCCAAATGGCGCCCCGGTCGCCATGCCACGTCAGAATAGCCTATATTTTTTCAGATGAACGACAGACCCGCCTTGCGGCCGAGCGTGGCGGTGGGGGAGGCGTTGCGCGGCGTGGCGCACGACATCCTCGCCGAGGCGCGGGTGGCCATCGAGAATCCAGCCAGATCCGAGGCTGAGGCGGTGCACGATTTTCGCCGGGCCATGAAGCGCTGGCGCGCGCTGCTGCGCCTGCTCGAACCCTTTCTCGGGGAGGAAGCAAAGCGCCTGCGCGACGAGGCGCGCGATCTCGCCGGCGCGCTGACCGGCGCGCGCGACGCCCAGTCGGCCCTGGATGCCCTCGACGACCTTGCCAAACATGGCCTTGCGTTATCCCCGCGCGCGATCGCAGGGGTGCGCCGTCGCATCGAGGAGATCAGGAAGTCGGCGGAGACGACGCTCAATGCGGACATGCGCCAGCGCCTCGGCAACGCCCTCGAGCAGGCGTCCGACACCGTCGACCGCTGGCCACTTCATACGCTGACCTTCGACGACGTCGCCGATCAGCTCGCCCGCTTCTATCGCGAGGCACGACGCCGGCTGCCGGCGGACTGGTCGGCGGCCGATGGCGAGGAACTGCACGATTTGCGCAAGCGCGTGGTGATCCACCGCTACCAGATCGACATTATCGAGCCGCTGTGGCCGCGCTTCGTCAAGATGTGGAGCGGCGAAGCGCAGCGACTGCGTGATCGGCTCGGCAAGCATCAGGACATGCTCGTGCTCGCGAGCCTGACGGTGCCGCACGGGCCGCTCGCGCCCTGGCGCTCGCGCCTGACGCCCGCGATCGCCGAACGCAGGGCCGCGCATGTCGCGGCCGCCGCCCGCATCGCCGCGCGCATCTTCGTGGAAAAGCCGAGCGCGCTACGCCGGCGCCTCGCCACGATGTGGGCCGTCGGCCGCTAGTGTCCCGATTCCGAAGTTCGGATCGTTGGGGGCACCCTCGTGCGCGTCCGCCTAATCCAGGGGCGTGAATCCGGATGCCTTCACGATCGGCCCCCAGCGATCTGTGTCGACCTTGATCTGACGAGCAAAGTCGGTCGGCGTGAGGCCACCGACATCTACCGATTGATTGGCAAGACCGGCCTGCATTTCCTTGGTTTGCAGTGCCGCGCGCAAGACGCTGCTGAGCGTCTCGACGGT
>DASSJW010000851.1:0-7401 GCA_035690995.1 Xanthobacteraceae bacterium | reverse complement strand
TCGCCGAGGCGCACCGCCCGCAAGGCCCCGAGCTCATTGGCCACATTCGCGAGCTGGTTCGTGTTTCTGATGCGCTCCGACTTTATCTCGAGGATCACAATCTTGTCGATCAATTCGCCGACCGAGATCGGCACGAGGATATCTTGTGGCGGGCTATTCGCGGCTGCGCTCATGGCTTGCCCCCGGGCTGCGTCGCCGCGCCGCGCAGCACCACCCCGCCGGTGAGACCGACGCCGAAGACGTAGAGCCAGCCTTGGCCGAAGTCGAACAGATGCGAATTGAACAGGGACGACACGATATTATAGGTCACGAGGACCAGACCGAACCAGGCCGCCAGGGTGGCATCGCGGAACAGCGCGAGATGGGCGATCCACATCGCGATCAGCGCGACCGCGCCAAGGACGCCGAGTTGGATGGCCACGGTCAGGATCTGGCTGTGTGGATTGGTCGTTATCAGCGAGGGGATGGTCTCGGCCGTCGCGTCGCGCCGGAACAGCTGCGGAATCGTTCCAGTTCCGTGCCCGATCAGCGGCGCCTCGGCGATCAAGGCCAGCGATTTCTTCCAATATTCAAGCCGCAGCCCGACCGGGGTGTCGACGTCGCTGGCGCCGTAGGTCTGCACCTGCTCCACAGCGACTGAAACGCGCGCACGCAGATAAGGCGAGGATACCCACATCGCGCCGGCCAGCATGCCGCCGAGCAGGCAGGCGCCGATCGCGCCTCTCCAACCGAATTGCCGCAGCCCGAACAGCACGACCATCACCGCCATGACCACAAGGGTGGTTCGCGCTGTGGACACATAACCGATATTGGCGATGAACGCCGCCGCAAGAGCAAGGAGCAGCAGCGCGACACGCCTGCGCGTGCGCCACAGCTCGGCCGCCTGGGCGAATAGCCCAAACGCGCAAATCGCGAAGATGGCACTCTGCAGGATGTAGTTCTTGACGGGCACGCCCACTTCCCGGCCGCGCCACGAGAGCCCGGGCGTAAGCACCAGCGCCCAAGAGACGGCCAGCAACGCCACAGACGACGCGAGGAAGCCCAGGATCACCCAGTTCGCATGCGGAGAGCGGCGGAACTGCGCGAGCAGCAACGGGATGAGCATAAGTTTGTGAAAACCGCTCAGCCCCGCCATGCGCTCGCTCCAGCTCACGTCCGCCCACAACATGCCGATGGCGCCGAGTGTCCACAGCAGGACCGGCAGGCCCCCCGCCGCCGACAGGACTTCCCGCCGCACCGAAGGGATATCGAGAGTGGGAACAACCGCGATGATCCAAAGGACGATCAGGATGCTGGTCGCAGAGGTCGACCACGGCAGGGATACCGCGACCGCCGCGGCAAGCCCGTCAGCGATCTGACCCAGCCGGGGCGCGTGAACGGCGGCCGTCATCGTGTCCGATTCAAGTTTGCGCGCGGGCATGGTGATCGTTTTCGCTGTCATTTTCACCAGCCTCGGCGGCGCGCAGGAGCGACAAGCCTTGCTGCGCGCGAATGCGGTCGCTATGCAGCACGTCGTCGAGCCGCGCATCGTTGGCGGACAGTTGCGCTCGGTCAGCCTGACCGTGCCAGAGGTGAATGACGCCGGTGCCAAAGCGCCCATCCTTGCGGCGTAGCCCGCAATGCAGCAGGCGGACCAGCAGATCGGAGTCTTCGCGGCCCCAGCCATTGAAACTTGCGTCGAAACCGTCGACTCGATCGAGATCCGAGCGCCAGACCGCAAGATTGCACGAGCGCGCGCCGCGCCACTGCCGAGCCTGCAGCTTGCGCAGGGGTCCGAGCGGCAAACGCAGCACCCCGGCTAGTCGATTGACGCCACCGCGGCTGCGATGCCGCAACCATTGGAAGAGACTCCACGTCTCCGGATGCAACCCCTCGCGCAGCACGGCAGCGGTCAATGCCGGCGCGAGGAGCACGCGGTTGCCGGTAACGAACCAACCCGGTTCTGCCAGCTTGCGATGGATTGCAACAAAGTCCATCGGTGCAAGGCAATCGCCGTCGAGAAAGATACAATAGTCGCCACGGGCAGTGAGCAGGGCCCGGTTGCGGATCTCGGCGGCACGAAACCCGCGCTTCGGCTGCCACACATGGCGGAGCGCTACGCCGAGCCGGGGCCGCCAACGCTCTACCAGCGCGGCGGTCGCGGGGCCGGAACCGTCGTCCGCGATCACGACTTCGAAGCCTCGGTCATTCTGACGCGACAGTGCCGACAACGCCGCATCGAGCGCATCCTCGCGATCATATGTCGTGAGGATGACGGAGATGAGATCAGGCAGGTCGCCGCTCCGGAGTTTCATTCTGCATGCCTTGCGGCGCTGTGATAGCGTGCGCCGCGCCGCGGCTCAACAACGAGGAAATATGCACCGAATATCGGCCTACATTCTCGCCTTCAACGAGGCCGAAAAGATCGCCGATGCGGTGTCGAGCGTGCTGTGGGCCGACGAGATCGTGGTGGCGGATTCCGGCAGCACCGACCGCACGGCCGAGATCGCGCAAGCCCTGGGTGCCAGGGTCGTGCAGATCCCTTTCCACGGGTTCGGCGATCTGCGCAATCGCGCCATCGCCGAGTGCCGCCACGAATGGATCTTCAGCCTTGATTCCGACGAGCGCTGCACACCCGAAGTCCGCGACGAGATCCTTTCGATCCTGTCGTCTGCGCCTGCGCACGATGCGTATCTGGTGCCCCGCCGCAATTATATGATGGGTCGCTGGATCAAAGGCTCCGGCTGGTATCCGAATTTCCGCCAGCCTCAGCTCTTCCGCAACGGCGCAATGCGCTACGACAGCGATCCCGTGCATGAAGGCTACCAGCTCTTGACGCAACGGCCGCTGGGGCGATTGCAAAGCGCCATCTGGCAGTTCCCGTTTCGCAATCTCGAGGAGGTCATCGGCAAGATGAACCGATACTCCTCGCTCGGCGTGCGCAAGCTCTCCGGCAAGCGCGTGTCGATGGCGGGTGCGGTCGGACACGGCATCTGGGCGTTCCTCAAGCATTACCTGTTCAAGCACGGCTACCGCGACGGCTGGGCGGGCTTCGTCATCGCCCTGGGAAATTTCGAGGGTACATTCTACCGCTACGCCAAGCGCTACGAGGAAATGAACGCATGGTCGCCGCCGACAAGCCCGCCGTTGCGGCGGCGCAATGATTCGCCGGCGGCCTCCGCGCGACCGGCACCGACCAAGGATTAGGAACGACGGCAGCGCTGCCATATAGGGCATCGGCTGGCCGCCAGCTCACCGGCTCACCTTCCCCGCAGCCGTCGACGCAAGGCCCGCGAGGCGTTGCGGGCGATGCGGAAAGGCAGTCCAAGATAGTACTTGCGAATGATGTCCCAGCGTTCGCGCAGTCCGATCACGATCGACGCGTCCCCTGGGACATACCAACCGTTGTTCTCGAAACGACGGATCAGGCGATAGCCGGCTCCCTTCAAGAATCGATGCTTGCCGAGACTGCCGACGTGATCTTCGAGCAGAATGAGGCTCGGACGCCAGCGTGCCACATCGAAACCGCTGAGCACTTCGAGCTCGTGACCTTCGACGTCGATCGACAGAAAATCGAATCGCGCCGGCGCGCCGGCTTCGACGAGGATGTCGTCGAGCGTCCTGATGGGCACGTCGATCGTCCGCTCGGGTCGCGCGCCAGGCGCCATCCGGTCGCGATCGAGCGACGACAAGGCGCCCGCGACGTGAAGACGCATCAGCCTACCGGCGTTCTGGGGCGACGAGCAGGCGACGGCAACCACCTTGGCGGATCGGTGGCGGCGTAGATCATCGGCAAGATCGGGCTGCGGCTCGATGAGAACGCCGGTCCACCCGAGCTGCTCAAGGTGCCAGGTCTGCGATTCCTGCCGTGGCTTGTTTGCTCCGACCTCGACGAAGAAGCCAGACGGCGCATGCTTGAAAAATGTCCGCACGAGCTCCTGCTCGCGTCCCTCGCGCACGCTCATGTCTAAAGCCATTCTCCGCGCGGCCTGCGAAGCTCAATTCGATTGCGGCGCGCGCGATCGGCGAACGATTCTGGTGGTGCTGAAGCCGGGCACCAGATCGATGAGAATCACCTGGCCGCCGTCGCTTTCGACCAATGCATGGCCCACGACCTCCTCGCGCCGATAGTCGCTGCCTTTGGCCAGGACCTTGGGGCGCACGCGGCGGATCAACTCGAGGGGCGTGTCCTGATCGAACACGACGACGAGGTCGACCGCCTGGAGCGCGGCCAGCACCTCGGCGCGGGCATGGGCCTGCTGCATGGGCCTACCCTCGCCTTTCAATCGCCGCACGGACGCATCGCTGTTGAGACCGACGATCAGGCGGTCGCAGGCGGCGCGCGTTTCCGTCAGAAGCTTGATGTGCCCGGGATGGAGCAGGTCGAAACAGCCATTGGTGAAGCCGATGCGCAAGCCCCGCCACTCGGCGAGCCGCTCGTCGAGCACCGACCAGTCGAAGACGATTTTCTCCTCGGGCGCGAGCGAGGCGGCGGGCAGGATACGCGAGCGCAGCTCCGCGGCCGAGACTGTGGCGGTGCCGCGCTTGCCGACCACGACGGCCGCGGCCGCATTGGCCGCGCGCACGGCGGTCTCATGGTCGACCTGCACCGCGAGCATCACTGCCAGGGTGGCAACCACGGTATCCCCGGCACCCGAGGTATCCCTCACCTTGACCGGATAGGCGGGCACGTGGACCGCCGCTCCTCCGCTCGGCACCAGAATCAAGCCAGCGTCGCTGAGCGAAACCACCACCGCGTCGGATCCGACCAGACGATTCAATTCCGATGCTGCCGCGATGACGTCATCGTCGGTCTCGACCCGCCGACGGGTGGCGTCGGCAAGTTCCTTGCGATTCGGCTTGATCACGGTCGCACCGCGATAGATCGAATAGTCGGCCGCCTTGGGGTCGACGATGATGGGGATACCCGCGCTTTTCGCCGCGTCGATAATGGACCGGATGGCGTGCGGCGTAAGCGCGCCTTTGGCATAGTCGGACAACACGACGCTCGCAGCCCCTGGCAACGCCGCCAGGGCGCGATCGATCAGTGCCTTCTCGGTGCGGGGATTGAGCACTTCCGCCAGTTCCCAGTCGGCGCGGAGGAGATGGGTGGAATGATGCTCGGAGACAAAACGGACCTTGCGGGTGGTCGGCCGCGCAGGATCGACAACGAGGTGGGGCTCGATCAAAGGCTCCGCCGCGAGTGCGCGCATCAAGGTGCGACTGGCGTCGTCCTCGCCGACGACCCCGATGAAAACGCAGCGCGCCCCGAGCGCGGCGATGTTGCGCGCGACATTGCCCGCACCGCCGACGGTGAGATCATTGCGCGTCACTGCCAGGATCGGAGCCGGCGCTTCGGGTGAAATGCGCGAGACTTCGCCGTAGACGAAGTCGTCAAGCATCAAGTCGCCGATGCAGACGATGGTCTGCTCGGAAACGAGCTTGAGTACTTCTTCGAAGTCGAGCATCGCTGGATTACTGCCGGGGCATGCCGTCACCGATATCGGTCGGGCTGGTTCAGGAACGTGACATACCGATTCACCCCCTCCTCCAGCGAGGTGAAGTCGGCGTTGTAGCCTGCCTTGCGCAGGTTTTCGACCTTGGCTTGGGTGAAATATTGGTACTGATCGCGGATCGTCGGCGGCATGTCGACATATTCGATGTTCGGCGCGTGGCCGAGCGCACGGAACATGGCGGCGATCAGATCACGGAAGCTGCGCGCCTTGCCGGTGCCGACATTGAAGATGCCCGACACCGCCGGCGTATCGAGCAGCCAACGCATGACCGCGACCGCGTCATCCACATAGATGAAGTCGCGTTTCTGCTCGCCGTCGCCGATGCCGTGGCGATGAGACTTGAACAGATGTACCGGTTTGCCGGCCTTCGCGTCCTCGAAGCGCTTGCCGATCAGGCTCGTCATCTCGCCCTTGTGATACTCGTTGGGGCCGAACACGTTGAAGAACTTGAGGCCCACCCATTGCGGCGGGAGCTTTGCGCGCTTGGCGAAGCGATCGACGACCGCGAGATCGAACAAATGTTTGCTGAAGCCATAGAGGTTCATCGGCCGCAACCGCTGCAACGCCGCCGGCGACCATTCGTCGTCGAAGCCCTCGGTGCCGGCGCCATAGGTCGCCGCTGAAGAGGCATAGAGGAACGGCGTACGCGTCGCCGTGCACCAGTCCAGAAGCCTGAGCGAAAGGCGAAAATTGGTGGCGAGGACGAGATCACCATCGGTGGCGGTGGTGTCGGAGATCGCCCCGAGGTGGACGACCGCGTCGAGCTTGCGACCGTCGAGCCACCCGCTCAGTTCCCCCGGCGGCACCACGTCGGCGACCTGGCGTTTACCAAGATTGCGCCATTTACCGGTGTTGCCGAGCGCGTCGTTAACCACGATATCGGTCCGCCCGACCTCGTTGAGGCCCGCGATCAGATTGGATCCGATGAAACCAGCCCCGCCGGTGACCAACAACATCCGCATTCACCGCGTCTAAACCCGCGCTTCCTTTGCCCCAGACCGTTCGGAGGCGCAACTTTCCGGGGCTAGCCGTACGCCCACCGCAACGAATGGGTCTCCCTGGCACACTGGACAGGCATAAAGGCGCAAGCTAACCCGCTTTGGTGCCCGATCGGCACCTTCAAGCTCCTACAAGATCAATGGAGCTGGGGCGAGCCGGGCCGACCACGTAATGGAACCATGCCCGAATCGCCAATTCTGCTCGTACCTTACATGTGGATCGGCGACTTCGTTCGCTGCCACACGGTGGTGCGGCTGCTGAAGCAGCGATTTCCGAACCAGCCGGTCGACGTGCTGACCACCACAATGGTGGCGCCGCTCCTCGATTACATGCCCGGCGTGCGTAAGGGAATTGTGGTTGACCTGCCCCGGACCCGACTCGCCTTCGGCCACCACCGCGCGCTCGCCCGGCGGCTGCGGGTGGAGGGTTACGCACACGCGCTTATCATGCCGCGCACGTGGAAATCCGCACTGGCACCCGCGCTGGCCGGGATCCGCCGGCGCACCGGCTTCGTCGGCGAGGCCCGCTTCGGCCTAGTTAATGACCTTCGCTTCGGCGAGCGCCGTCTCCCGCGCATGGTCGACCGCTGCGCAATGCTCGCGCTACCGAGGGGTGCCGGCATCCCTACCCAGTGGCCGCTCCCGGAACTCAAAGTATCCGCCGCAGAGGTGGCGGCGTGGCGGGGGCGGCTGGGGCTCACGCCCGACAGGCGGCCGGTTGTGGCGTTGGCGCCGGGCGCGGTCGGGCCATCCAAGCGCTGGCCTGTTGCCCGTTACGCCGATCTGGCGCAACGCCTCGCGGCCGACGGGAGCTGGGTATGGGTGATCGGCGGGCCGGGCGAGAAAGAGATTGCCGGGGAAATCGTGCAGGCCAACCCGACCGCCATCCGCGACCTCACCGGGCCGGA
>DASSJW010000850.1:0-5032 GCA_035690995.1 Xanthobacteraceae bacterium | reverse complement strand
TATTGTGCGCCGCTCAACCTGCGGCCATCGTCGATGCGCTCGCGACCCCGCTCCTCGACGGTGCGGGCCTCGCGCGCCCATTCCCGGAACCAGGCATGGTCGTCGCCGACGCGGTTCTTCAGCCGCAGCCCGATGCGATTGATCTCGCCGATCTCCGCCCCGCCCCACGGCGCCATGTTGAGGCCGATCAGCAGGCCATGCGACCAGCGATAATTTTCCGGGAAATAGGTGAAAGACAACTCCTCCTGCGCGGCGTGCATTTTGCAGCATTCCTCCCTGCGACAATGAGGACGGAACATTAGGTCGGTTCGGGGCCTGTGCAAACCTTGGTCGCACGCGCGGCAACAATGGCGGGGACGATGGCGATCAATCCCGCAGCTTGAAGCGCTGGATCTTGCCAGTTGCGGTGCGCGGCAGATCGGGCCGGATGTCGATCCAGCGCGGGTACTTCCATGGGCCCGCGCGTTCCTTCACGTGCCAGCGCAAGGCCTCGAACAGCCGCTCGTCGGCGGCATAGCCGTTCTTGAGCACGACAAAGGCCTTCGGCTTGACCAGTCCGTCAGCGTCCTCCTTGCCGACGACGGCGGCCTCGAGCACGGCTTCGTGGGAAACGAGCGCGGCCTCGACCTCGAACGGCGACACCCACATGCCGTTCACCTTGAACATGTCGTCGGTGCGGCCGCAGTAATAGTAATAGCCATCCTCGTCGCGAAGATACTTGTCGCCGGTATAGGTCCATTCCCCCACGAAGGTGCGGCGGCTCTTCGCCCGCTGGTTCCAGTAGCCTTCGCCCGCCGACGGCCCCCGCACCACCAGTTCGCCGATCTCCCCCGGCGGGAGTTCTTGGCCGGCCTCGTCGACGATCTTCACGTCGTAGCCCGGCACGGGCTTGCCGGTGGATCCGTAGCGCACGTCGCCCGGCCGGTTGCTCAAGAACGTCTGCAGCATTTCGGTCGAGCCGATCCCGTCGAGAATGTCGACGCCGACCACCGCCCGCCAGCGTTCGCCGAGATGGGCGGGCAACGCTTCTCCCGCCGAAATGCACAGCCGCAGCCGGTCCGAGCCCGCGCCGGGCCCGATATCGGGATGCGCGAGCAGCGCCGCGTAGAGCGACGGCACTCCGTAGAAGACGGTGGGGCGATGACGGCGCAGCGTCGCAAGCACCGCCTGCGGCGTCGGCCGATCCGGCAGCAAAACCGCGCTGGCGCCGACCGACATGGGAAACGACACGGCATTGCCGAGGCCGTAGGAGAATGACAGCTTCGCCGCGGAGAACACGACGTCATCCTCGCGCAGACCGATGATGCCCTGGCCCATCAGTGTCGCGGTCGCCATCAAGCTGGTGTGAACGTGGCGGACCGCCTTGGGATCTCCGGTCGAGCCCGACGTGTACATCCAGAACGCGACCTCGTCCGACATGGTCGGCGCGGTGAACGGCGCGGGCTCCGCCTGCGCCAGGAGATCCTCGAAAAACAGCACGTCCCGCAATTCGGCCCTGTGCTCGGCGGTTGCTCCAACCACGATGATCGAGCGCAGACGCGGGAGGCGATGCCGCAAAGGCACGAGGGTCGCGGCCAGCGGCGCAGCCACCACGGCCGCTGCTGCGCGGCTGTCCGACAACAGATAGGCGTATTGCTCGCCGGTCAGCAGCGTGTTGACCGGAATGGGCACGATGCCGGCCCGGATCGCTCCCCAAAAGGCGACGGGATGATCGACGGTGTCGTGAAACACCAGGATGACGCGATCTTCCTCCCGCAGCCCCAGCGCCTGCAACGCCGCCGCGAAACGGCAAGAGCTCGCTTGCAGCTGCGCATAGGTCAGCGAGCGCTGGGAATCCGTGAATGCGATCTTGTCGCCGAGGCCGCGCGCGACGTTGGCGTCGACGAAATCGGCGACGGCGTTGTAAGGCCGGCGCAGCAGAAGGTCTTCAAGCATTGGCGCCACGAATCGACGATGAACTCGACGCGAGCATGATCCGAGTGTCGACCGTCCCCCCACTCCCCGACGCGTTCGAGGAGAATGTTGGTTTGCTCGAGATTATAGCGCCCGCCGGACGCCGGTCCCGGCCCAATTTCGGGAGACGATGCTCATTCGGCCGTGATTCCCGCCTGCTGGATGACGCGCTGCCATTTCGCCATGTCGTTGCTGATCAACTCGCCCAGGACCGCCGGCGGCCCGCCGGCGGTGATCAACCCCTGCTTGGCCAGCGCGTCCATCACCGGCGGCGAGCGCAGGAACTCGTTGATGACCGCGTTGTAGCGCGCGACCACCTCGGCCGGCGTTCCGGCGGGAGCCAGCAACCCGAACCAGATGTCGACCTCGAAGCCGGTCACGCCCTGCTCGGCAAGCGTGGGCACATCGGGCGCGGCTGCGACCCGTTCGGCGCTGGCGACGCCGAGGATGCGGATCTGCTTGTCCGCGGCCAATGGCAGCGCGACGTGGGTCGGCACGAACATGGCGCTGACGTGATTCCCGACGAGATCGGACATCACGCCGGATGTGCCCTTGTAGGGGATATGCACGAGATTGGTCTGGGTTGCGTGCTTGAACAGCTCCATGGCGAGGTGATGCGGCGTGGCAAAGCCGGGAGAGCCGTAATTGACCTCGCCCGGACGCGCCTTGACGTATTGGATGAAGGCCGCCACCGAATCCGCCGGCACCGAGGGGTGGACGGCAAGCACGATGGAGCCGGTGGCGAGCTTGATGACGGGGACGAAACTCTTCACCGGGTCGTATGGGACGTTCTTGAACAGGCTGCCGTTGGTGACGAAGGTCTTGGCGATCATCAACAGGGTCTGGCCGTCGGGCGCCGCGCGTGCGGCCACCTGGGTGCCGATATTGCCGCTGGCGCCCGGCTTGTTGTCGACGACGACCGGCTGGCCCCAGTGCCGGGTGAGCTCGGCCCCGAGCGCGCGGGCCAGGATATCGATGCCGGTGCCCGGGCTGTACGGCACGATGATGGTGATCGGGCGGCCTGCGACCTGGGCGGCGGCGGGAAGGAGGGAAACTGCTACCAGAAGAAGCGCGCCAACGGCTTTGCGCAACACCTGGTTGGCAGCGACGACACTTTTCATTGCTTCCTCATGCTTGGCGGGCCTATTTCCGAGCCTTATCCCTCACGGCGCATCGCCGCCGACGGTGCTGGTGGAATGCGTCGCAATGCTCCTCAGCATGAAGCCGGTCGAGTGTCATCACGGGAGTTAGAGAATAGCCGATGGCAGGCGATACCCACACTCCGGTCCTGATCGTGGGAGGCGGGCCGGTCGGCCTCGGCCTTGCGATCGATCTCGGCTGGCGCGGCATCGAGTGTCTCCTGGTCGAGCAGGGCGACGGCACCATCGCGCATCCGCGCGCCAACGCCGAAAACGCGCGTACCATGGAGTTCTTCCGGCGATGGGGCATTGCCGACCGGGTGCGCGAGGCCGGCACGCCGGAAGACTATCCCCACACTGTTCTCTATCTCACCGCGCTCACCGGTTTTGAAATTGCGCGCATCGAGCGGCCCGGCCACGGTGGCCGCGCGCCGGGCACCATCAGCCCGGAACGGCCGCAGCGCTGCAATCAGCTTTGGCTCGACCCGATCCTGCGCGATCGGGCCGCGAGCTTTCCCAGCGTGACGCTGCGGCTGCGCTGCCGGTTCGAATCGTTCGAGCAGGACGACGACGGTGTGATCGCGACGGTGCAGGATCTCGCGACCGGCGAGCGCGAACGGATTGCGGCCGATTACCTCGTGGCCTGCTGCGGCGGACACAGCGCGATTGCCAAGACATTGGGCATCGAGATGCACGGCACGCCGACGCTCGAATACAATCTCAACATCTTCTTCCGCACGCCGGAGCTGTGGTCCCATCATGACAAGGGCAAGGCCGCGTTGCATTTCTTTGCCGACGCGCAGGGGATTTGGCGCACGCTCGTCCAGCTCGACGGCCGCGAGCTGTGGCGGCTCGGGCTGCGCGGCAAAGACTATTTCGACAACGCCGCCAGCGTTGACGCTGCGGCGCTCATCGCCGGCGTGGTGGGAAAGCCCGTGCCGCATGAGGTGGTATCGGTGCTGCGTTGGGTGGCGCGCGATCTGGTGGCGGACAGATATCGCGTGGGGCGCGTATTCCTCGCCGGCGACGCCGCGCATCAGAACACGCCGTCCGGCGGCTTCGGCCTCAACACCGGCATGGGCGACGCAGCCGATCTCGGCTGGAAGCTCGCCGGTGTGATCGAAGGATGGGGCGCCAGCGGCTTGCTCGATGCCTATGAGCGCGAACGCCGGCCGGTGGCCGAGCGGATCGTGAAGCAGGCGGCGGGCAATTTCATGCGCGACCGGCGGCGGCCGTCGCATCCCAAGATCGCCGACGACAGCGCGGAAGGTGCGGCCGCGCGGCGCGAAATGGGCGAGGCGATTATCGGTTCGCAGACGTCGGTCTATCTCACCGACGGCACGGCGCTCGGCTACGTCTACGAGCCGTCGCCGGTGTGTTGGGGCGACGGCACGCCGGCGCCGCCGCATTCCATCGGCGACTATCGGCCGACCACGCGTCCCGGCGCGCGGGCGCCGCACGCCTGGTTGCCGGATGGACGCTCCATGCTCGACCTCTTCGGTCGCGGCTTCGTGCTGCTCCGGCTCGGCGGCGACGCAGCGGATTGCACGGCGCTGGAAGCCGCGTTCGCGCGCCGCGGCGTGCCGCTCACGGTCGCCGCGATCGCGGATCCCGGGATAAAAGAACTCTACGAACGCCGCTTCGTGCTGGTTCGTCCGGACGGACATGTGGCGTGGCGCGGCGACGGCATGCCGGACGATCCGTTCGCCGTGGTCGATCGCGTGCGCGGCGCCGCGTAGCGGTGCACGACCCTTATTCCGCAAACAACCACGCCCCATGTCCGAGCTCCTCGGGGAACAGGACGGTCAGACCGTGCTGACTCCGCCGCGTCGCCAATCCCGCGCGTTGCAGGAGCTCGGCGAGCGCGGCCAGCGATGCCACCTTGATTCCGTAGGCGCCCATGAAGGGAAGCGAGGGGATCGGGATTTCCGGCATCCGCT
>DASSJW010000849.1:0-5596 GCA_035690995.1 Xanthobacteraceae bacterium | reverse complement strand
TCGATACGATCAAGCGGCTCGACATCGCGGACAGCGATCGACGCAAGATTTTCGTAGGCAATGCCGAGCGGCTTCTGAAGATGAAGCTGTCCTGAGACGAGAGGGCCCCAAGTCGATGAACGCGCTGTCGCGCCACGTGTTCCGCTCCGTCGCAATGGTGCTCTCGCTTGCAGCCTCCGCCGCGATGCTCGCGTCAGCCGCTTGTGCTGCTGAAAAGCTTCGTGTCGGCAAGGCTGTGCCCGAAGCATTCTCCTTCGTGCCGCTTGATATCGGAATGCGCAAGGGCTTCTTCGCCAAGAACGGGCTGGACATCGAATCGATCGCCTTTGCCGGCGATGCGCGCATGCAACAGGCGATGGCCTCCGACAGTCTCGATATCGCGCTTGGCTCCGGGCCGGCGATGGCGTTCATCGTCAAGGGTTCGCCCATCAAGGGCGTTGCGGCCATGGCCGGTCCGCCGCTCCTGCTGGCCATCGTCGTGCGTCCCGAGGGCGCGAAGTCCGCCGCCGACCTCAAGGGCAAGAAGATCAGCGTATCGACCGCGGGTTCGCTCACCTACTGGCTGGTGAGCGAGACCTCGCGGCGGCAGGGTTGGGGTCCGAAAGGCATCGATATCGCGCCCATGGGCGCCATGCCGGGACAGATCGCGGCATTGAAGCGCGGCGACATCGATGGCGTCATCATGGATATCGGCAACGCGTTCGAGCTCGAGAAGCGCGGAGAAGGCCGCATCCTGGTCCGCTTCACCGACATCAAGGACTTTCATATCCACGTGATATTTGCCGCCGACAAGCTCATCGCCGAACGTCCGGAAGCGCTTCGAGCATTTCTGCGGGGATGGTTCGAGACCATCGCTTTCATGCGCCAGAACAAGGCGGAGACCGTGGCTATTGCCAAGGAAGTCACGAACAAGGACGAGGACATCACGTCACGCGTCTACGACGAGTTGATGCCGATGTTCTCAGACGACGGAAGGTTCAATCCCAGCGCACTCGCCACGCTCGCGAAGTCATATGTCGAGCTGCAGCTCCTGCCAACGGAGCCCGATCCGGCAAAGCTCCATACCGAAGCTTTCCTGCCGAAAAAGTGACGTGTGTATTAGCGCTGCTCTCGGGCGCTACGGCTTGATCAGGTCCTTGGCCCGCTCAATCGTCGCTTTTGGCGTGGCGTAAAGCTGTTCCACCAGCTGCTGCACACGCTCGCCCGAGGACGGCACCACGTCGATACGCGTGCGCTCCGCGTCGGCCAGGAATTCCTTGTCCGCCATGGTCGCGCTGAAGGCATCGCGCAGGATCTTCAGCGGCTCTGCCGCAACCCCAGGCGGGGCGAGATAGGGCCGTCCAAACACCTGCTGGCCGATGATCAGCTCGACTGCCTTCTTGTCGTCCCCGCTCCTGATGAATTTCCAGATCTGCGGGACCCCGAGCTTGGTCAATTCGGCGTCCGGCTCCAGATTGATCTGGGCGAGGATGTTGGCAGTTTTGTTGCGGACCCAGTCCGGGCGTTGCGATTTCAGGCTCGCCCAATCGAGGCCGCACATGCCGTCCACCTCGCCGCGCTCCATGGCCAGAAAAATGTCGGCGGTTCCCTTGTAGCCGGCGACGAGATCGAACATCGCGCCGGTCGTCTTCTTGTGCATATTGACGTAATCGCGCGTAGACCCTCCGGCCGCGCTCGCGCCCATGATCGTCTTGTGCCGCAGCGTGTCCTCGAAACTCTTGATCTGGGAGCGCTCGTGGCTGATGCACACGCGGGTCGCGTTGTCGGCGCTGCCGAGATATTGGAACTTGGTCGGGTCATATAGCGCCTGCGCGCGATCATCGAGCAGCGGACCCATGATGGCCCCGGGAAAGACCGCGCCGATGACCGAGCCGTCCTTGGGCGCGACCCCATAAAGGAAGGATGCCGCCCGTCCGCTGCCGGCGCCAGGCTGGTTCTTGGTGACGATGGTAGGACTGCCGGGAATGAAGCGGTGGAGATGCCGGGCGAGCGTGCGGGCGTAGATGTCGTAGCCGCCCCCGACATCGCCGCCGATCAGAAACTCAACGGTCTTACCGGCGTAGAAATCCGCGGCGCGTGCCGGGGCCGCCGTGAGGCACGTCCCCAGCGCCGCGGCGGTGACGGCAAGACCGGCGCGCCATCGCACAGGCCGGGCGAACATTCCAAACTCCGTCGTTTCCTCGCGCCTTGGATATTGTTGTCATTCCCAAGAGTCGCTTTCGCAATTGTGTTCATTCTACAAGAAAACGGCGGGCGAGAGATGCGGCCAATGCGCCGCCCGCGACGGCTCAGGCCGTGCGCCGACCCGACATGCCGAAGGCGACGGTGGCAATGGCCACGATCGCGCAGGCCGCGATATAGAGAAACACCGCGCGCGGATGGCCATGATCGAGCAATTGCGCGAAAATCAAAGGCGCCACCATCCCGCCGATATGGAAGCCGGTGGTCACGAAGCCGAATACCTTGCCGAATGAGCCGTGTGGAGTGACCGAACGCACGATCATGTCGCGCGACGGCATGGTCATGCCGCTCGCGAAGCCGCTCAGCGACACGATCAGGACCAGCAGCAGCGCGCTTGGCTCTACAAAGCCGATGAGGGTGCTGACCGCGCCCGTTACCAGCAGTCCGACAGAGGTCACGAGCGTATGGTGCCTGGTGCGGGTCGCAAGCGCGCCGCCGACCAGCACCCCGATCGCGCTCATGGCGAGCAGGCCGGTGAGCGCGGTATTGGCAAGGGCGGGCGGCGTGCCGTAGAGCGCTCCCAATCCCACCACCAGATATTGGTTGAGGCCGCCGCCGACCATCGCCAGCAGCACAAAGAAGACGAGATTGAGCAGGATCGGCGGCGACAGCAGGAGCCGCCACCCTTCGGCGACCGGGCCCGGCGGCTCGTCGCTGCGCGCCCGCGACATTGACGCGGGGCGATGGCGTGGCGCCTCACCCTGCAGCGCGAGGATGAGCGCTGCAATGACGCCGAGTGCCGCGGCGCAGACAAAAGCGCCGCGCCATCCCACCAGGCTCTGCATGAATAGAAGCGTGCCCGGCGCAACGGCAGAGCCGATCATGCCCGAGCAGGTATGGAAGGAGAACACTTGCGGAATACGGGGAGGCGAGACGCGCTCGGAGAGGAGCGCGTAATCGGCGGGATGATAGACCGTGTTGGCAAGGCCCATCACGGCGAACATCGCGATGAACACCCAGAAAGAATCGACCAAGCCCGCCACGGCGACTGCGGCCGAACCCAACAGCAAGCCGCCGATCAGATTGAGACGCGCCCCGAAGCGGTCGACAAAAAAGCCGACCGGGGTCTGCAGGACCGATGACACCACGCCGAAAGCCGCAAGCGCGAGGCTCAGTTCGGTATACGTCACCCCGTAATCGTCCTTGATGAAGACGAACAGCGGCGCGAGCAGCAACATATAATAGTGGCTGACGAAGTGCGCGATGCACACGCCGGCGATCAGCTTGTCTTCGCTCGCGCGCGTAGGGGCGAGGATGTCGGCGGCCTGGGTCATGTTCGGTATTGTTCGGAGCGCGATCAGGCCGCGCGCGCGGCCTTGGCATCTTGAATGGCGCGCCAGACGCGGTAGGGCGTCGCCGGCATATCCATGTGCGGGATGCCGAATTCGGCCAGCGCATCCGCGATCGCGTTCATCACCGAGGTAAGCGAGCCGGCGCAACCCGCTTCGCCGCATCCCTTCACGCCGAGCACGTTGGTGGTCGCCGGTACCGGATGATCGACGACGGCGACGTTGGGCGAATCGCTCGCGCGCGGGAGCGCATAATCCATGAACGAGCCGGTCAGGAACTGGCCGTCGTCGTCGTAGACCGTCATTTCCATCAGCGCCTGACCGATGCCCTGGATCACGCCGCCGTGCAACTGGCCCTCGACGATCAACGGATTGATGACGGTGCCGAAGTCATTGACCGAACAGTATTTGACCACGTCGATGACGCCGGTCTCGGGATCCAGCTCGACCTCGCAGACATGGCAGCCATTGGGATAGGTGGATGCGCCGGGGCCATCGCTGACATGGCGGGTGTCGAGCGTGGTTGGCACGCCCTCGGGCAGATCGAGGCCGGAGCGAAGCTTGTCGGCGAGCTCCATGATGCCGATCGAGCGGTCGGTGCCGGCGATCACGAATCGTCCCTGCGCAAACTCGATGTCGGCGGCCGCGGCTTCGAGCACGTGGGAGGCGATCTGCTTGCCTTGATCGATCACCTTGGCCGACGCCTCCACAATGGCGGTTCCGCTGTGCATGATCGATTTCGAGCCGCCGGTGCCGCCGCCCGCAAGCAGTTCGTCGCTGTCGCCCTGGAGCAGGCGGATGCGCTCGAACGGGATGCCGAGCTTGTCGCTCAGAACCTGCGCGAACGGCGCGGCGTGACCCTGGCCGTAGTCGAGCGTGCCGGTGATGATGGTGACGGTACCGTCGGCCTCGAAGCGGATGCCGCCCATCTCCTTGCTCGGCGGTGCGGTGACCTCGAGGAAGCTCCCGATCCCGAGCCCGCGCACTTTTCCGCGCTTGCGGCTCTCGCGTTTGCGGCGCGCGAAGCCCTTAACGTCGGCGGCCTCGAGCGCGTGCTTGAGCACGCCGGGAAAGTCACCGCTGTCATAGGTGCTTCCAGAAGCCGTCTTGATCGGGATCTCGCGCGGCCGGATCTGGTTACGCCGGCGCAGGTCCAGGCGATCGATGCCCATCTCGGCGGCGGCGGCATCGATCAGCCGTTCCATGTAATAGTTGCCCTCGGGCCGGCCGGCGCCGCGATAGGCGGAGACGTGCGAGGTGTTGGTGAACATGCATTTGGTCGAGACCTCGATCAACGGCGTGCGATAGACGCTCTGCACGTTCTTGACCGTGTTGAGCGTGGAGGGCATCGGCGCCACCTGGGAGAGGAATCCCCCCATATTGCCGAAATTGGTGATCCGCAGCGCCAGGAAGGTCCCGTCGGCATCGAGCGCGAGCTCCGCGGTAAGGTCGTGATCGCGGCCGTGACTGTCGGACATGAAGCTGCCCGAACGCTCGTCGGTCCATTTGACCGGGCGGCCCAGCGCGCGTGCCGCGTGGAGCACGCAGACATATTCGGGAAACGGCGCCGACTTCATGCCGAACGAGCCGCCGACATGGCCGGTCAAGATGCGAACCTGCTTCGGCTCGACCTTGAGGATTTCCGCCATGTTGCCCCGCATGCCGAATGCACCCTGCGACGGTGCATGGAGCGTGAATCGCCCGCTCACGGGATCATGGATGCCGATCGCCGCTCGCGGCTCCATCGCGTTCACGACCACCCGGCTGTTGACGAGCTTGAGGCGGGTGACATGCGCGGCTTTGGCGAACGCGGCCGCCACCTGCTCGCTGTCGCCGAAGTGGTAATCGAGCGCGACATTGCCCGGCGCTTCCTCATGGATGAGCGGCGCGCCTGGACGCGCGGCTTCTTCCGGACGGACCACGGCCGGCAGGGGATCGATGTCGACCGCAACCGCCTCGGCCGCGTCCTTTGCCTGCAACAAAGTGGCGGCCACGACGAAGGCCACGGGATCACCGACGAAGCGGACCTTGTCCACGGCCAGTGCCGGCCGCGGCGGGCGCTTCAT
>DASSJW010000848.1:0-4872 GCA_035690995.1 Xanthobacteraceae bacterium | reverse complement strand
CGAGATCGAGCGCCGGCTCCTGTTCGGGCAGGGCCTGATCGTCGTCCTCCTCCACCAGCTCGGTCGCCGGGTCGATGTCATTCTTCGTGCCGTTCATGCTGCGAAAGTAAGGTCTCGTCGCGATCTGAGCCACCCGCGTCCAGGTCCCGTACTTCCTGGGCCATGCGGACGAAGCTGCGGCGTCCCGAGGGGTCCAATCCGCAGTGTGCTGGAGGCGAGACGCGCCCTCTCACAGTATTTAAGTAATTATTTACCATGCTCAAAGGACGTAAATAGTTTATTTACCGTATATCCGGCATTTCGATGGCAATTATAAAGTTTAAATATGCAGAAATATTTCAATATTGAGTGTGTCTTTCTTGCACTAGACTATTCGAAAATTGGGAATACTGTTCGCGGCAACGGACGAAATGGAGGATAGGGTAATGAAGCGTATCTTTGCCGCGGCGCTGGGCCTGCTGGCGTTTGCCGGGGCGACAGCCACTGCCGCCGATCTGCCGCGCTATCAGCCGGTCGCGCCGGTCTACAACCCGGTCTACTACTGGACCGGTTTCTACATCGGCATCAACGGCGGCGGCGGCTGGGGCGAATCCCAGTGGGACGGGATCAACAAATTCGACCTCTCCGGCGGTCTGATCGGCGGCACCATCGGCTACAACTGGCAGGTCGGCCAGATCGTGGTCGGCGCCGAAGGCGACATCGACTGGTCAGGCGTCAAAGGCACCACGACAGCGCTGTGCGCGGCCGGTTGCGAGACGCGTAACAAGTGGCTCGCCACCGTGCGCGGGCGTCTCGGCTACGCCTTCGACCGGTTCCTGCCCTACATCACCGCCGGTCTGGCCGCCGGGGACATCAATGCCATCCGAACGGGCTTTCCCGGCGGCAGCGCCAGCAACGCGGGCTGGACCGTGGGCGCCGGGCTAGAAGTCGGCGTCGTCAACAATGTGAGCATCAAAGCCGAATACCTGTACGTGGATCTCGGCGACTTCAATTGCGGATTCAATTGCGGGCTCGCTGCCAACGGCAACGTGTCCTACAACGCCAACATCCTTCGCGGGGGTCTCAACGTCCGGTTCTGATCACCGCCATCGCGGCACCGACCAAGCCCCGGATATCACTCCGGGGCTTTTCGTTTGCCGGTCGCCGCGTCGCGATGTTGGGTTTCCGACGCCTCGGCTCAAGCCGGAGGCTTGGTGGCGGCAAAGGCCGGCACACGGCCGGCGAACGCGTCGAGCCACGCGACCAGGCGCGGATGATCCTTGCGCCACGTGCCGGGAAAGCGGAAGTCGCGATAACCGAGCGCACAGGCGAGCGCGATCTGGCCCACATTGGGCGTCGCATCGATCGCGGGAGGATTTTCTTCGAGCGCCGCGAGCGCGCGCGCGACCTTGCCGGTTTGGAGATCGACCCATTTGGGCTCGTGCCGCTCGGGCGGCCGCCAGCGTCCCTCGTAGACCAGGAGGACCGACGCATCCATGATGCCGTCGGCCAGCGCTTGCAGGCGCAAGGCGGCAAAGCGCGCGTTTGCGTCGGTCGGAATGATGCGGCCGCCGCCAGCGCGATGATCGAGATATTCGAGGATCACACGCGAATCGAACAACACCGTGCCATCCTCGAGCACCAATGCGGGAATCTTGCCCAGCGGATTCTGCTGCCGCACGCTGTCTGCGGGATTCATGGTGTCGGCAGGCTCGAGCCGGATTTCGTGGTCGAGGCCGAGCAGGCTCGCGCCGATCCTGATCTTGCGTACGAACGGTGAGGATGGGGAATGACGGAGCGTCAGCATGGGGATGGGTATGGTGGGTGCCTGCGACCGCCGTGAAGCCTTGACGGCGGCCACACCATGACAGATCGGGCAGCCGCTGGGGAGCCTGCGTGCGCGGATATCAACCCGTGATGACGAGGTTGACGGCCTTGGGGCCCTTGCCCTTCTTGTCGGGCTCGACGTCGAAGGAGATGCGCTGCCCCTCGGCCAGCGACTTCAATCCGGCGCGCTCGACGGCGGTGACATGCACGAATACGTCGCGGCCCCCGTCGTCCGGCTTGATGAAGCCGTAGCCGCGCTCCGCGTTGAAAAATTTGACGGTACCTGCCATGGCCATCGGGAAACTCCCTTTCCCCGTGGTTGCTCGGCCGCCGACCCCCACGGCACGGCGGCTCGGCCGGACATTCGCACACGGGGAAAGCAGCGGCCTTACGGCCTCCGTCACTCCGCCGGCCCCCACAGGAGGCGGAACGTCAAAGCCAGCAGCTATGAAAATATGCTAATCCAGGGCTGTGGAAAAGTGGTGAAACTACTTTTCGCTTGCCACCCAATCGACACGATGGGTGCCGCCGGCCGCGCCTGACAGGATCGCCGCAAGCTCCGGCAGCAGGGTCGCAAGCTCGCCGGCGAGCGTCCACGGCGGATTGACGACAATGAGTCCGCACGCGCCGAGCCGATTATCGGCGCGCGGGGCGGCGAGACTGAGTTCGGCACGCAGGATCTTGGCGATCCCGCTCCGCCGCAGCCGGCGCGCCAGCGCGTCCGGCCCGGCGCGCTCCTTGATCGGGTACCACGCCAGATAAATACCGTTCGCCCATTTGCGGTGGGCGGCTTCGAGCGCCTGCCCAAGGCGCACAAAATCACCGGCGTCCTCAAAGGATGGATCGGTGAGCACGAGGCCGCGCCGCTCCTTGGGCGGCACATAGGCGTGAAGCGCGGTCCAGCCGTCGATCGACAGCGCCTTGCTGCGGCGATCGCCGGCCAGATAGCGCGCCAGGGCGGCCGCCGCGCTCGGCTCGAGCTCGCAGGCGAGCAGCCGATCCTGCGGGCGCAGAAATGCGCGCACGATCGCAGGCGAACCGGGATAGCTGGTGAGGCCGCCGGCGCCGTTGCAGGCGGCGACCACATCGAGATAAGGCGCAAGCAGAATACGCGCACGCGCGCCGATCGCGGCGGTGACGAGCCGCTCAATGCCCTCGCGCCATTCGAGACTGCGGGCCGCCTCCGGGCCATTGAGATCATAGCGGCCGGCGCCGGCATGGGTGTCGATCACGCGGAACGCCGCTGGCTTGGCGCAGAGATGCACGAGAATGCGGACCAGGACCGCGTGCTTGACCACATCGGCGAAGTTACCGGCGTGAAAGGCGTGGCGATAATTCATGCCCGCGATTCATGGCCGCAAATTCACCGGTGTCAAAGCCGCCGCCGTGACGCGATTGCTGCAACGGCGTTATCGCTGACACGCAATCGCTGCGGCGTGCGATCGCTCACGCTTCGATCGCCCAACGTGCGGCTGAATCGTGCGCCGGCTCTGGCGCCGTCCTCACCGGTATATTCGCTCGGCTCGTCTGATCCGATCCGAAACGACGGCGCACATCTAGCGCGTGAGCGCGGCGCTCCCGCCGCGCAACGGCGGCATGACAACCTTGTCGCGGCGGCAGGCGCGGGTATCGATCTCGGGACAGGACCGGAAGCGAAGGTCCTTGCCGACACAAATGCGCACTTCGCCCAACCGCCTGCTGCCGCAGGTCACCGCGATGGCGTCGCGGGTCAGGCCGGGATTGGCTTTCACGAACGCGTCCTCGACCTCGTCCGGCGTCACCGTGAGCGGCTCGGTCGGGGCGATATAGGCGTCCGGGATCTTCACCGACGCGCGCACCTTGCGCACGTTCTCGAAATAGGCGTTCGGGCTCAACCCCGAGCAGGTGCCGTGCTTATCCCATTCGTTGAAGATCAGGCGCGGCGCCGGCATCAGATCGAGCATCGAGGAGACGATGTTGCGATCGAGCCGCGGCGCCGGTTGCTGGCAGAATTCCGGGAAGCCCTTTTCGTATTGCGGCCACAGGCCGTGCACGACGAAGGAGTAGGGCCGCGCCGCGCATTGCTGCTGTGGCGGCGTGCCACGCTCGCCCGCCGCCTCGCAGAACGATGGCGACCAGGACAGCGCCAGCACATAGAAATCGAACTGACCGGGCTCGTTCTGGCGCCGGTCCTGCGCGGCCGCGATGTGGGCGCTGGCGACCAGGAACGACAAGATGACGGCGGCAAGCGCGACGCGACCGGCAACCCGAGCCATGGAGGCCCCCCGTACACAGTGAGAGACGAAGAAAATCTTATTACGCCGACGTGAACATTTCAAGAACAAAATGGAAAATGCCGCCGGCAACTCGCGGTGCGCGGGAAGGGTTTCCGAAACCCGTCCGCAGCCGCCGCCCCCTCGCGCGATCGCGATCTACGGCTGCGCCATCTTGCAGGCCGGGTTGTAGGACCAGTTGCGGTCGAGTCCGACCACGCACCACTCGATCCCCCAGCTGGCGCCGATCATGCCGGTGTCCTCGGAGATCGAGTAGTGGATCGCGTGCTTGCGGCCGTCGGTGACCTCCACCACCCCACTGCAGAAGCGGCGTGGAATGGCGTTGGCCGCCCAGGGCCGGAACGCCGTCTCGCGGATCCGCTCGAAATTGACGATCCTGAGGTCGGTGGCCCAGTACATGTTTTCCTTCTGGTTGAAGCGCGAGGCGATCAGGACCAGGGCGTCGCGGTAATCGCAGGGCGGAAGCTTGCCCTCATATTGCGGGCCGGACAGATAGAAATTCTTCTCCAGCCAGCTGGCGGCGGCGGCCTTACCGGCCGGCAGCGCGGCGAGCGCCGCGACGAATGCGCTGGCAAGCAACAAGGCGCGGCCGGACATGCTCAGGCTCCTTCTGCGATACCCGCGCTGACGGTGACCAGCGACCCCGGCGGAATCAAGATGCACAGGCGCCGTGCAGGCAAGAAAGCGCTGACTGTGGCGTCCGGGCCACGCATCGGCTTTCATCACCGGCTCCGCTTTGCAAGCGACGGGGCGCGGTCTAAGCTCCTGCCGGGGTGGATGGGGGAGGCGTGAA
>DASSJW010000847.1:0-10478 GCA_035690995.1 Xanthobacteraceae bacterium | reverse complement strand
CCTTTCCCGCGGCGCGTGCAGTATCAGTCGGCTGTACTCCCGGCCGTGGTGATGGATTCCGGACCGCTACGCCGCGTCCCGGAACGATCGCCTACCGATCAGTTCTCCAGCCCCGTCGGTACGTTCTTGTTCTCGCTCTTGAGCTTCATGCCGGACGCCAGCGCCATGGTCTCGAGCAGCGCGGCGAAGTCCTCCTGCAGATACTTTTCCGGATCGGGCTTGAGCGTCGCCGCGCCGAAATGGGTCTGCAGCACCTCGCGCGTCGCCGCCGTGACCGGCATCGGCACGTCCCATTCGCGGCCGAGCGCGAGGCCGAGGTCGAGGTCCTTGCGCAGCAGCTCGGGCGTGAAGGTGGTGGTCCAGTCGAGATTGACCAGCGCCGGCGACTTGTAGCGCGTGAACATCGACCCCATCACGCCGTTGTTCATGAACGCGAGAAACGCGTGGCGCGGAACGCCCATCTTGTTGGCGAGCAGCGTGATCTCGATCAGGTTCTCGATCACGACCGCGAGCATGACATTGTGGGCGATCTTGCAGATGCGGGCGAGTTCGCCCTCGCCCACATAGGAGACGCCCTGCGGCGCGATCACCTCCAGCATCGGCGTGACCGTCTTGCAGGCGTCTTCGTTGCCGGAGACGACGGCGGAGAGCTTGCCGGCCTTGATCACCTTGGCATTGCCGCTCACCGGCGCGGCCACGAATTCGCTGCCGAGCTGGCCGAGACGGTCGCGGATCGCGGCGGATTCCTCGACCGATATGGTCGAGCAGTCGACGAAGATCTTCGGCAGCTTGCCGCCATGGCCGGTGACGCTGTTCTTGCCGAAATAGACCTGGTCCAGATCCTTCCCGGTCGAGACGATCGAGAACAGCACGTCGACGTCCTTGAGATCGAACAGGTTGTCGACCACCTTGCCGCCGATCTTGGCCAGCGGTTCCGCCTTCGAGCGGGTGCGGTTCCAGATCGAAACGTCGTAGCCGGCCTTGAGCAGGCGCTCGGCCATGGGATAGCCCATGCGGCCCATGCCGATCCAGCCGATCCGGGGCTTGTTCTGTGCCATTGCAATTTCTCCTTACATCCGCACGGGTCGAACGCGGCGGTCTCTAGCACACCGGGAAAGCGTTTGTCGTCACGGATGGGTGTGCGGGAACGCTAGGCTGGCTCGTCGTCAGGCGGAAGCCCGAACGTCCACTCGGCGACCCGTCGGAACATGAACAGCGCGGTGCGGCACCACACCAGCACGATGAGAATGCGCATCAGCTGGAAGCCGGCGATCATCGTCGAGTCGAGTCCGAGCACCTTTCCCGTGAGCACCATCTCGGCGATGCCGGCGGGCGCCACCGCCAGCACCATGGTCGGCACCGAATAGCCGGCGAGCCACGCCACCGCGGCGCCGAACACCGCCATCGAGCCGGCGCCGAACAGCACGACCACGCACGACGCCAGCAGCAGCCGCAACAGCCGGGTGAGAAACGCGGGCCGGAACTGGGCGCCGAGCGCGCTGCCGATCACCACCTGCGCGGCGATGATCAGGAGATCGGGCATGCGGCCTTCGGTCAGCCCGAGATGGCTGACCGCGCCGGCGATGAACAGCGGCGCCATCAGCCAGGCATTGGGCGAGCGCGTGCGCGAAAGCAGCAGCGCCACGATGCCCGACACCGCGAGGAGCGCGAGCACCGGCAGCCACGGGACCACCGGCACCGCGAGCAGCGGGTTCTGCGCGCCGCTGCCGGCGAAGGAGATCACCAGGAACGGCGCAAACACCACGATGAGCGCCACCCGCGTCGTCTGCGCCACCATGATCGGCTCGAGCTGACCCCCGTATTGCGGCGCCAGCGTCGCGGTCTCGACCACGCCGCCGGGAACGGTGGCGAAGAACGCGGTGGTGCGGTCGACCCCGGTGAGCCGCATATAGATGAGGCCGCCGATCGCGCCGACGAAAGTTGATGCGAAGGCTGTCGCGATGATCAGCGGCAGCAGCGTGACGAGCTTCGCCACCACCGTCGCGGTGAACTGCAATCCGGTCGACGCACCGACCACCACCGTTCCCGCCGGCCGGCCCCACGGAATGAGCCGCACCGGCGCGCCCGCAAGCGACAGGGCCATGGTGGTGAACAGCGCGCCGAGAAGCCAGGGCAGCGGCAGATGGGCGTAGCGCGCGGCGAAGCCGCCGGCGATGCCGGCGGCAAGCGTCCCCGCCATCGCCAGCGCGGCGGCGAGCAGCTTCGGCATGGGTCGGACGGTTCCGTGCATCGCGTTGGACAGGAGCGATCCCGGGTGAAGGCGTGAGCGGTGGCGATGGCGGGTGGTAACAGCCCCGCAGGCGCGAATCCATGGGCGGCCGCGCGCGGCACGCATGCGCGCGCTCGTGTCCCGGGCGAGCCCGCGGGTCCGGATCTTCACTCCGGCTCCACCGTCGCTCATCCGGGGCACGAGATCGCTGCGTGAGTCCCCGACGAACGCTCAACAACCCCTGCTTGTCCAATAGGGTGCGCCCGCACTATCGTGCGCCATGGCCGATCTCGCGCCGACCGCCTCGCCGCACGTCCTCGCCGCCTCGACCTCGGCGGCCGCGGGCGAAAGCCGCTGGCGCGTCATCGCGCGCACCGCGTTTCCGTTCCTGGTGGTGGCGCTGGCCTGGGAGTTCACCGCCTATCTCGGCGTCTTCCCGCGCAAGCTGTTTCCGCCGCTCGAAGACGTCGCCGCATCCTTCGTCCGGCTGACCGCCAGCGGGATCCTGCCGCACCATGTGCTCGATACACTGATCCGTCTCGGCGCCGGCTTCGCGCTCGCGGCGGTCGCCGGCGTGGCGATCGGCTTGGCCATGGGGCGCTCGCGGCGGGCGGAGGACATCTTCCTTCCGCTGGTGAGCATCGGCGCGCCGATCCCCGGCCTCGCCTACACGCCGCTGTTCCTGCTCTGGTTCGGGCTCGGCAACAAGACGGCGGTGCTGCTGGTCGGATTCGTCTCCGCCTTCCCCATCATCTTCAACACCTGGACCGGGGTGAAGGCGGTCAAGGAAATCTGGGTGCGGTCCGCCCAGGCCATGGGCGCGGACAGCCGGCGGCTGTTCCACCACGTGATCCGGCCGGGCTCGCTGCCTTATGTCCTGACCGGGCTGCGGCTCGGCCTGGCGCAGGCATGGCGCATCCTGGTCGGCGTGGAGATGCTCGCGGCGGTGCCGTGGGGGCTCGGCTGGATGATCTTCGGCGCACGCGAGTTCCTCAACACCGACGTCATGCTTGCCGGCGTCTTCGTCATCGGCGTGATCGGCCTCGCACTGGAGAAGCTCGTGTTCCAGCGGCTCGAGCAATACACCGTCGTGCGCTGGGGGATGATGACGTGAGCACCGCAGCCAGCACCACATCTGCTCCCACGACATCCGCGCAGGCAGCCTCGGCGCGCGCGACCTCGGCCTACCGCGCAGGACTGACGCTGCTGGTCGTGGCCGCGGTCTACGAGACGGTCGCGCGCAGCGGCGCGTTCCCGCCGGCGCTGCTGCCGACGCTGCCGAAGGTCGCCGCCACGCTGTGGACGCTCCTGCTCGACGGCACCCTGCTCGAACATGCCGGCTACACCATGTACCGCGTGTTGTTCGGGCTCGCGCTCGCGGTCGCGGTTGGGCTGCCGCTCGGCATCCTGATGGGGCGCATGCGGTCGGTGGAAAACTTCTGCCTGCCGCTTGCCAGCGCGCTGATGCCGATCCCGTCGCTCGCCTGGGTGCCGGTCTTCATTCTCTGGTTCGGGCTCGGCAACACGGTCGCGATCCTGATCGTGTTCTACGCCGCGCTGTTTCCCATGCTGCTCAATGCCTGGTCGGGCGTGCGCGCGGTGAACCCGCTGTGGCTGCGCGCGGCCGGCGCCATGGGCGCCGACGAGCGCGCGCTGTTCTGGAAGGTAATCATCCCCGGCGCCTCGCCCTTCATCATCACCGGGCTGCGTCAGGCCTTCCTGCGCGCGTGGATCGCGGTGGTGGGCGCCGAGATGCTCGCCGCCTCCGACTGGGGCCTGGGCTGGGTCATCTTCGATGCCAAGGAATTCCTGAACGCGGACGTGATGCTGGCGGCGCTCGCCGTCATCGGCGTGATCGGCTTCGTGTTCGAGCGGCTGGTGTTCGGCTCGATCGAGCGCGCCACCGTCATGCGCTGGGGCATGGTGCGGGCGGCCAAGACCTAGCGTGGCGCATTTGACGTTCCTATCAGTATTGGCCGCGAGTCCTTCATAGGAACGTCAAATGCAAAGCCACACTAGGATCATGACTTGCTAGTGTCCCTTTGTTTCCGGCGTTCGTAAAAGCGGGTGCTGCAAGATGATACGAACGTCGGAAACGGGACACTAGCGTCGAGGAGAACGGCGCGCGCACGCCAGACAGAACAACAACGATCCGGTCAGGATCGGGCAAGAGCCGAAACAGGGAGGAAACCATGCAGCGTCTTGCTCTGCTTGTTCTCGCCGGCCTCGCCATGGGGGCGTCGACGGCGACGCCCGCACGGGCGCAGGACTTCCCCACGCGGCAGATCACCTTGATCGCGCCCTGGCCGGCGGGGGGAGCGGTGGACGCCCTCTGCCGCGCGGTCGCGCAGCCGCTGTCGGAACGATTGGGCAAATCCGTCGTGGTGGAGAACCGGCCGGGCGCCGGCTCGGTGATCGGCACGGCGGCGGGCGCGAAGGCCGCGCCTGACGGCTATACCATGGTGATGGCCGGCAGCGGATCGCTCGCGATCAGCGCCACCATGTACAAGAAACTGCCGTACGACCCGGTCAAGGATTTCATCCCGATCACGCTCGGCGGCAGGATCCCGTTCATCCTGGTGGTGACGCCTTCCTTGCCGGTGCATTCGGTGGCGGAGCTCGTGGCCTACGCCAAGGACAATCCCGGCAAGCTCTCGTTCGCATCGGGCGGGCCCGGCTCGCCGCACCACCTTTACGGCGAGCTGCTCAAGAGCATGACCGGCATCGAGATGACGCACGTCCCCTACAAGGGCAGCGCGCCGGCGCTGACCGACGTGATCGCCGGCCACGTGCCGCTGCTGTTCTCGGATACGGTGCCGTCGCTGCCGCAGATCCGGGAAGGCAAAGTGCGCGCGCTCGGCGTGTCCACCGCGGTGCGCCTGCCGTCGGCCCCCGAGATCCCGACGATCGCCGAAGCCGGCGTTCCCGGCTTCGACGCCGCCGGCTGGGGCGTGTTCTCGGTGCCGGCCGGCACGCCGAAGGAGGTGGTGAGCAAGCTCGAAACCGCGCTCAACAGCGTGCTGGCATTGCCCGAGGTGCAGCAGCAGATCATCAGGCTCGGCATGATCCCGGGCAAATCCTCCTCCCCCGAGGAGCTGCAGCGCTTCATCGATTCGGAGATCGCGCGCTGGGGCAAGGTCGTGCAGCAAGCCGGGCTGGCGGGGACGGAGTGATCAGCACGGATACACCGGCGTAGGGTGGGCAAAGCGAAGCGTGCCCACGCGTCTTTGTTTCACCTCACGCAAAAATATCGCGTGGGCACGGCGCCCGCACCGGCGAGTATTAAGGCAGCGCCTGCGCTCGCGCCTTTGCCCACCCTACGCTGGCAGCGTCAGCCGCCGATCACAAAAATCGCGTCGGCCACATCAGCGTGCGCCACATGTGAGATGACGGCGTATTGTCGAGGCCGAGCCCCTCTTTCGGCTGCTTGAAATTGCGCCCGATGATGTCGACGAAATCATCGAGATCGACCTTGGCGTCGGGGTCGAACGAATAGATGTCGTTCACGCAAATCAGGCGCGCGGTCATGTAGTATTTGTGGTCGCGCGCGCGCTTGTATTCCGCTTCGATATAGGGCTCGGGCTTATAGTCGGCGCCGAAATATTTCACGTACATGTCGGGATACTTGTAGCCGACCGACTCGTCGGGAAAGAACCGCAGCGCCTGGTGCACGCGCACGGACCAGCTCACCTCCTCGTCGACATAGGGCTCGATCAGCTGGGCGCCCCAGTAGCCGTGGTCGCAGCGGATGAAGCTGACCACGCCGATATCGTGCAGCAGGCACGCCAGCACGACCTTCTCGTCGAGGCCGGCCTTGAGCGCATGGGTCGCGCTCTGCAGCAGGTGGTTGGTCGAGGCGAAACGATGCTTGAAGAAGTCGATGAGCGTCGGCTTCTCCGGCATCTTCGGCAGCCGCGGATCGGCGCCCATGAGGAAATGCTTGCCCGGGTTCTGCGCCAGCAGCTGGGCGCCGCTGACCATGTCGGTCTGGCCGTCGGCGAGCGTGAACAGCACGGACTTGGTGGCGATCTTGTCGTTGAGATCCTCCATCATCCGCTCTTCGAGCTCGTCCGCCTGTTCCGACAGGGTCATCGGTCGCGATGCGGCTGCGTGCGGTCCCATTTGAACGCTCCTGGCGTTGCGGCTAACTGTTGGGTTGCGGCTAACTGTTGGCGTTGCGGCTAATTGTCCGGCCTGGTGCCTGTCTACAACGAATCCAAACCGGGCGAAACTGATCCACGGACCGCGCGGTAATTTCCGCCCATACGCTGGTCGGATGGGCGCCGCCGGCGCCACATCGTCCCCTCCCCCGCTTGCGGGGGAGGGCTAGGGTGGGGGCAGACATCATGATTCGTGCGATCATGCAGCCTCCCCACCCCTCCCCCGCGTGCGGGGGATGGAGCACACCGAGTTCGCCGACCCATGCCCCACATCGAAGTCTCCGACGTCTCGCTCACCTACGACACGCCGTCCGGCCAGGTCCCCGGCGTCGACGGCGTGAGCATCGATATCGAGCAGTCCGAGTTCCTCTGCATCGTGGGGCCGTCGGGCTGCGGTAAGTCGACGCTGCTCAACATCATCGCCGGGTTTCTGCCCCCCACCGCGGGCGAGATCCGTATCGGCGGCAAGGTGGTCACCGGGCACGGCCTCGACCGCGGCGTGGTGTTCCAGGACTTCGCCCAGCTGTTTCCGTGGCGCACCGCGCTCGGCAACGTCACCTTCGGCCTGGAGATGAAAGGGATCGGCAAGGCCGAGCGCGAGGAGATCGCGCTGCGGCAGCTGCGATTGGTGAAGCTCGAGAAATTCGTGCAGTCGTACCCGCACCACCTGTCCGGCGGGATGCAGCAGCGGGTCGCCATCGCGCGTGCGCTCGCCTACAATCCGTCGGTGCTGCTGATGGACGAGCCGTTCGCGGCGCTCGACGCGCTCACCCGCGACGACATGCAGCGGCTGTTGGCCGACGTCTGGCGGGAGACGCGCAAGACCGTGATCTACGTCACCCACAACGTGGCCGAGGCGGTATATCTCGCCGACCGCGTCGTGGTGATGACGCCGCATCCCGGGCGGGTGAAGATCGAGCTGCCGATTCCGCTTGCCCGGCCGCGCGATCCGCTCAGCGTCGAATTTCTGGAATATCAGAAGTCGCTGCTGCAGCATCTGGGCCAGGACGCGGTGACGCACGGCGGGAAGAACGAGACGCCATGATCCGATTGGTTCGCCCTCGCGGCTCTAGCGTCCCCTCCCCCGCTTGCGGGGGAGGGACAGGGTGGGGGCATGCCGAAAGATTCGTGCAATCATGCCCTCTCCCCACCCCTCCCCCGCAAGCGGGGGAGGGAGCACACCGAAATTGTCGCGCTTGCGCTGGGCGCTCGTGAGTCGAGAGTTGCAATGAACGCTACGATGACCCCGACGAAGATCAGCGCTTGCATGCTCACCATGCTCGCGCTCGCCGGCGCGGCAAACGCGCAGGAGCCCTATCCGACGCGGCCGATCCGGCTGGTCGTCGGCTTCGGCGCCGGCGGGCCGACCGATATCCCGGCGCGCTTCATCGCCGACAAGCTCGGCGACGCGCTCGGCCAGCGCGTCATCGTGGAGAACAAGCCGGCCGCCTCCGGCATGGTCGCGGCCCGCGACGTGCTCTCGCAGCCGCGCGACGGCTACACCCTGCTGCTGTGCACGCACTTCGAAGCGATCAACACCGCCGCCTACAAGAACGTGCAGTTCAAGCTCAGCGATCTCGCGCCGATCTCGCTCATCGCCAAATACTATTACGGCGTCGCGCTGGCGAACACGATTCCGGCCGACACGATCGAGACCTTCGTGCAATATGCCAAGGCGCATCGCGGCGAGGTGACCTACGCCACCATCGGCGCCGGCTCGGCGCAGGAAATCCTGGCGCGGCAACTGGAAAAGCTCACCGGCATCACCATGAACCGGATCCCGTTCCGCGGCGGCCCGCAGGTGGTGCAGGAGATGGTGGCCGGGCGCGTGGACTTCTACGTCTCGCCGACGCTGGCGATCGTCCCGCAATATGAAGCCAAGCAGATCAAGATCCTGGCGGTGTCGGCGCCCGAGCGCCTGAAGAACCTGCCCGACATTCCGACCCTGACCGAGAAGGGCATCGACTTCGTGCGGTTCGGCTGGCTCGGCATCTGCGCCGGCGCCGGCACGCCGCAGCCGATCATCGAGCGGCTGCACCGGGACATCGTGGCGATCGTCGCCACGCCCGAATATCGCGCGATGATCGAGAAGGCCGGCTCGATCGCTGTGTCGTCGACGCCGGACGAGTTGAACACCACCATCACGCAGACGCTGGACGAGGTCTCGTCCAGCATCCGCGAATTCGGCCTGCAGCAGGAATAAGCATGATCCCGAAAAGTTGCAGACTTTTCGGACAAGATCATGCGACCAATACAAGACCATGATCCCGAAAAGTTGCAGATTTTTCGGATAAGATCATGCGGCAGCACTAAAGCCTTCGATCGATCAAGACCAAACGGCGGCAAACGCCGATTGCAACAAACATCACGGAGGACATGCGATGAGGAACGGGCGCGTTGACTTGACACGACGGCAATATCTCGCGGCGAGCGCCGGCCTGGTGGCGGCGGGCCTTGGCGGCGTGCGACCGGCATTCGCGCTCGAGACCGTGCGCCAGGGCTTCCAGACCAACATCTGGGGCATGCCGACCTACTATCTGCTCAAATCGGGTCTGCTCGAGAAGCGCGGCATCAAGTTCGAGGAATTCGCCGTGCCCTCGGGCAATCTCACCATGCAGCAGATGGTGGCGCGGCAGGTGGATCTGGGCACCTACGCGGCGCAGTCGTTCATCATCGGCCACGACAAGGGCGGCCTGGTCGCGATCGCCCAGATCGAATATGTCGGCAAGACCGCGCAGATCGTGACCCGCAAGGATCTCAACCTCACCAAGGTCAGCGAGCTCAAGGGGCTCAAGGTGGCGAACCAGACCGGCTCCTCGGTCGGCAACGTGTTCGTGGATGTGATCGCGCCCGGCGCCGGCCTCAAGAAGGGCGACTTCCAGGAAGTGCGGATGGACGTCAACAACATGGTCTCGGCGATGGCCGCCAAGACCGTGGACGCCATGGTCAATGTCGAGCCCTACAACGAGATCGCGGTCGCCGAAGGCATCGGCACATCGATCATGGATTTCTCCAAGGTCGACAAGATGCCGGTGTTCATGGCGGCGACGCCCGACTTCGTCGACAAGAACCCGGACACCGTCGTCGCCTATCTCAAGTGCTGGCAGGAGGTGGCGCGCGACTTCAAGGACAATCCCGGCAAGGTCACCGACGTGATCTACGCCTTCTTCACCTCGAAGGGGTACACCATGTCGCGCGACACCTTCGCCAAGGCGCTGGCGCGGGTCGAGGTCGATCCGGGCTTCCCCGCCGATCTCGCGCCGGGCCTGCAGAAGGATGCCGAGGTGCTGCTGCGCGAGAAGAAGATTTCCGCCATCCCGGACTGGAAGAAGGCGTTGCGGCCCGACCTGTGGGCCAAGGCCAGCGCCTAGTGCGTGATCCCGAAAAGTGGGCACCGGTTTTCGGAAAAGATCACGCACAAACAAAAAGCTAGAGCGGGATGATGACTCGACGATAAATCATCCCGCTCTAAGGACATCAAAACGCGTAGGCGGATTAGCGCAGCGTCATCCGCCAACCGTTCACTTGGCGTCTCGACCCGGCGGGTTACGGCGAAGACGCCTAACCCGCCCTACGACCACAACTCATTATCCTCGCCCCGCGATGCCGAGCCCTCGCATGCCGCACTGAAACGCGCTAAAGGTGCGCTCGATTTCAGGGCATGGAGAGAGCGGAATGAAAGTCGCAGGGAAGAAAGTCGCGAAGAAGGCTGCAAAGAAAGCCGCCGTGAAAAAGCCGGCGAAGAAGGCAGCCCCGGCCAAGGCCAAGAAGGCGATGGCGAAGCCGGCAACCAAGACCGCAGCGAAGCCGGCACCCAAAAAACCAGCCGCGAAGACGACCTCGCCCAGCAGCAACGGCGGGCCCATTACCTGGAATTTCAAGCTGCTCAGCCACCACCTGCTCGACGGCTTCGGCGGCATGGGCGAAGGCATGTCGATCCAGATCGCGCCCGACGGCCGCCGCATCCTCTGGCTGGCGCATGAGAGCGCGCCGAAGAATTTCACCGCCGTCGACGTCTCGGATCCGCGCAAGCCCAAGGTGGTGGTGCAGACCGACCTGCCGCAGGCGCACATGCGCTCGAACTCGCT
>DASSJW010000846.1:0-12044 GCA_035690995.1 Xanthobacteraceae bacterium | reverse complement strand
TCCCACCTCTGATTCGCCTTATTCCGCGTGTTAACCGGCGGCTGGACCAGGGGATTCCCGTAGCTCTTTGAGCACCATCTCGCCGATGGCACGATCGTTCCGTACCGCTTGCTTCATGGCCGCGCCGCTCGCGGTCGCGCTTGGCGTCGCTCCGGCAACGGCGCAGTTCGTCAATCCGTTCGAGGCCCTGTTCGGCTCGCCGCCGCGTCCGCCGTCCGGCGTGCCCAGCGGCCGGCAGCCGCCGCCCCAGCAGCAAGGCTATCCGCAGCAGGGCTATCCGCGCGATCAGCAATATCCGGACCCGCAGTACCAGCAGCCCTATCCGGAACAGGCGCGGCAGGCGCCGCCTGCCGGCGGCGTGCAAAACCAGCCCTTGCCCCCGCCCGACGGGACCACGGCCGCGGTCGACCCGGGCGCGCCCGGCGGACCGATGGCGCTGCCAGGCTTGCCGCCGGGCCAACGTCAGCCGCGCGGCACGCCGCAGCCCGCCGACACCTCGCCGCAACCGGGCGATGAGGTCATCTCCGAGCCGCCGTCGCAGAAGATCAGCAACAAGGGCGCGTTGTTTTCCGGGCTCGACAAGATCACCGGCCGCATCATCACCTTCGATGCCGCCATCGGCGAGACCGTGCAGTTCGGCGCCCTGCAGGTGACGCCGCGCGTCTGCTACACCCGCCCGCCGACCGAGACCTCGAACACCGATGCGTTCATCGAGGTCGACGAGGTCACGCTGCAGGGCGAGGTCAAGCGCATCTTCACCGGCTGGGTGTTCGCAGCGAGCCCCGGCCTGCACGCGGTCGAACATCCGATCTACGACGTCTGGCTCACCGACTGCAAAAATCCGGTGGTCGCAGTCACCGCGCCGCCGCCCGAGGCGGCGCCGCCGCCGGTGACGCCGGCGAAGCCGCCGGCCGCGCCACGGCGCGGCACCCAGCCGCCCCAGCCCGGTGCGCCGCGGCGCTGACCGCATTCAGCCCGCTTTGCGGTCGATTCGACTGCGCGCTTCTGGTCCACCGGCAATGACGGCGGCGCCGTGCAGCGTCACGCCGGGCGATCGTTGGCCAGCACCGCGAGCGCCTGGGTTCCGGTGACCGGCTGCCTGGTGCCAAGCGCGCCGAAGTCGCCTTCGCCGGCCAGCGCCGCTTCCAGCAGCTTGTGATACTGCCGCCGCGGCACCTCGACCGCGCCGAAGGTCCTGAGGTGGTCGGTGACGAATTGCGTGTCCAGCAGCTTGAATCCGCCGACCTTGAGCCGGGCCATGAGATGCACGAGCGCGACCTTCGAGGCATCGCGGGCGCGATGGAACATGCTCTCGCCGAAGAACGCGCGTCCCAGCGTCACGCCGTAGAGGCCGCCGACGAGGACGTCACCGTCGTAGACTTCCAGGCTGTGGCAATGGCGGCGATCGTAGAGCTTGCGATAGAGGCCCCGGATGCGCGCATTGATCCAGGTGCGCGGGCGGTCCGGCTGCGGCTCGGCGCAACCCTCGAGCACGCCGTCGAAGTCGCGGTTGAGGGTGACGGTGAAACGGTCGGAGCGCACCGTGCGGACGAGCCGCGACGGCATGTGAAAACGATCGAGCGGAATGATGCCGCGCATCTCGGGCTCGATCCAGTACAGCGCCGGGTCGTCCGCGCTGTCCGCCATGGGAAAGATTCCGCAGGCGTAGGCCTTGAGCAGCACTTCCGGCGTGATCTCGATGAAGGCGTTGTCGCGGCTGGCCATCTGGTCGTCTTGGGGTCCCGGCGATACGGATGATTCCAGGAGATAAGGTGTGCTAGCGTGCCATGCGAGAGGTTCGCATGCCAACCGGATTTGCCGCGCACTGCTGCCGCCGCGCGATCGCGCTGATCGCGGCGTGGCTCGTGGTGCTGCAGGCTGTGCTCGCCGGCGTGGCGATCGCGCAGGCTGCGGCGGCATGGACGGCCGATCCGCTCGCGGCCGCCGCGATCTGCCACGGGTCGGGCAACGCCGGTTCCGAGCAGCAGCCGGCGCCGGAGACCGGCAAGGTCAGGCACCTGTGCTGCGCCTATTGCATGTCGGCGGCGCCCGCGTTGGCTCCGCCCGAACTGCCGCTTGCCCTGCAACCACGGCCCATCGCGCGGCTCGTCGCCTATCCCGGCTTCACCCTGGTGCGCTCGCACCAGGCCGTGCGCGCCGGCCGATCCCAGGCGCCTCCAGCGCTCGCATGAACGCTTAAGCCGCGCGGGCGAGCGCTTCGCCCGCCGTTCATGCCCCTATCCTGGAGATCCAAAGATGTTTCGCGAGCTTGTTCTCGGCGCCGCCGGCGTCGTCGCTGCCATTGGCGCCGCCTCCGCCCATGTCACCCTCGAAACCAAGGAAGCGCCTGTGGGCACGCCCTACAAGGCGGTGCTGCGTGTCCCGCATGGCTGCGAGGGCGCCGCCACGATCGCGCTGCGCGTGCGCGTTCCCGATGGAATGATCGCGGTCAAGCCGATGCCGAAGCCGGGCTGGAAGATCGATACCGTGAGCGGCAAGTATCCTCAGGCCTACAGTCATTTTCGCAACGCCAAGCTCACCGAGGGCGTGACCGAGATCAGCTTCACCGCCGGCAACTTGCCCGACGCCTTCTATGACGAGTTCGTGTTCACCGGCTTCCTGGCCGGCGATCTCGAGCCCGGCAAGCTGCTGTATTTCCCCGTCGTGCAGGAATGCGAAAAGGGGGTGCATCGCTGGATCGAGATCCCCGCGGCCGGCAAATCGGCCGGCGAATATCCCGAGCCGGCGCCGGCGCTGAAGCTTCTGCCGAAGATGTAGCCGGCGGGCATGAGAAGGCGCGGCACGAGCGTTGTCGGCGGCATCATCGCGTTGCTGATCGCGCTGGCGCATGCCGGCGAGGCATGTGCGCACGCCTCGCTGGTGAAGGCATCGCCCGCCGACGGGGCGGTGCTGCCGGATGCGCCGGCGGCGATGACCTTGACGTTCAACGAGCCGGTGTCGCCGCTGGTGATCCGTCTGCTCGCACCGGACGGCGGGTCCATTCCGCCGCGCGCCGTCGTCGCCGAGAACAACACGATCACGGTCGGCGTGCCCGCAAACCTGCAGCGCGGCACGCACGTGCTGAGCTGGCGCGTGATCTCGGCTGACGGGCATCCGGTCGGCGGCGCGCTGATGTTCGCGGTCGGCGCGCCGAGCGGACGACCGGCGGCGGGAGCGGAGGGTCGTGCCGATCCTGGCGTGCGCCCGGCATTGTGGACGGTCAAGGTCGTGCTCTATGTCGGGCTCTTCGCCGGCGTCGGCGGTGCATTCTTTTGCGCCTGGATCGCCGACCCGGTTTCGCGGCGGCGGTCGCAGCCGTGGCTCCTTGCCCTCATCAGTGCCGGGCTGGCAGCGGGCCTGGCATCGGTCGGCCTGCAAGGCATCGATGCGCTCGATCTTGCGCTATCCGCCTTGACGCAGCAGGTGAGCTGGCAAACCGGCCTCGAGACCTCCTATGGGCTGACTGCGATCGCCGCCGTCAGCGCGCTGTTTGCCGGTTTCTTTGCCTGCGTGGCGGAGTCCTCGCGCAACGCCCGGGGCTTGGCGCTCGCCGGCCTCCTCGGGGTGGGGCTCGCACTTTCGCTCAGCGGCCACGCCAGCACGGCGCAGCCGCAGTGGCTCAACCGTCCGGCGCTGTTCCTGCACGCCGTGTGCGTGGCGTTCTGGAGCGGGGCGCTGTTGCCGCTTGCGCTGGGCTTGCGCGATGTCGCCGAGCGCGCCTCGTTGTCGGTGGGCGGCGAACTCGCGCGCTTCTCCCATGCGATCGTGCCGGTGGTCGTGCTGCTGGCGCTGAGCGGGCTATGGCTCGCGTTCGTGCAACTCGATCATGTCGACGCGCTGTGGACCACGGGCTACGGCCAGGTGCTCGCATGCAAGCTCGCTGCCGTCGCCGTCCTGGTCGCGCTTGCCGCCGCCAACCGTTACCGGCTGGTGCCGAGGTTCGAACATGACGGCGCCGCGGCAGCGCGGCCGCTCGCGATCTCGATCGCGTTCGAGCTCGCCATCGCCTTGACGATTTTAGGACTGGTGGCGCTCTGGCGCTTTACGCCGCCGCCACGCGCGCTCGCCGCCGATGCGCCGATCTCGCTGCACATCCATGGCGAGAAGGCCATGGCGCAGATCGAGATCGAGCGCGCCAAGCAGCAAAGCCCGCAGGCAAGCGTGCTGGTCCTCGATGGCGCGTTCCAGCCGCTCGCCGCCAAGGAGGTGACGCTGGTGCTCGCCAATCCGGCCGCCGGAATCGAGCCCATCCGCATCAACGCGACGCGCGCGGGCGCGAGCGGGCAAACCAGTGCGGCGACCAGCGATTGGCGCATCGGCGACCTGCGCATTCCGGTCGCCGGACGCTGGAACCTGCGGGTCGAAATCCTGATCGGCGATTTCGAGAAGCGGATCGTCGAGGACACCGTCACGCTGCCGCGGCTGCCGTAGAGCAGATTGCGAAAAGCCGCAGACTTTTCGGACAGGATCATGCGAGCGAACAAATTCTCAGCGCGGATGCCATCCAGCGTGAGGCGATTTCGCTCCTGGCCCGCGCCGCGTTAGCGTCTGCGTAACGTTAATCCTCTCGCAATACCTGCGGCAGGATTAACCCGACTTTAGCCACGATCTGAGCGAATTTTCGCAACACCCAAACCATCAGCCCATCGCTGCGTTACACTCGCAAAGGGGCCGCGCCAATCATGGCGCGAGAGAGCGGCGAGGGGTGTCATGGGGGACGTAATCGAGATCCGCAGGCGGACCAGGGTGCTGCTGGTCGAAGACGAGCCGCTGATCAGCGAGATCGCGGTCGAGGCGCTGGAAGAGCAGGGGTTCGTGGTCGAGGTGGTCACCAATGCCTTCGATGCCCTGCGCCGGCTGGCGAGCGGCCGTCCGATCGATATCCTGTTCACCGACATCAATCTGGCCGGCGGTGTCGACGGCGCCACGCTGGCACGCCGGGCGCGGCAACTCCTTCCCGACCTGCCGGTGATCTATACGTCCGGGCGGTGCGCCATGGACCGGCTGGAGCGGGTCGAAGGCGCGATGTTCGTGCCCAAGCCGTATGATGCATTCAGCATCGGTCGCCTGCTGAACCAGCTGATCGCGGCAAAGCGCACGCGGCTCGAAGCGTTTGCCTGAGACGAAAGCGCCGCGGCGTCTTGGACGCCGCGCTCGCCGCGCCGGTCACTCCCGCATTCCGCCGCGCGCGAGAAACTCCTCGAGCCAGCGGATGTGGTAGTCGCCGTCGATGATGTCCTTCTCGCGCACGAGCGCGCGGAACAGCGGCAGCGTGGTCTCGATGCCGTCGATCACGAATTCGTCGAGGGCGCGCTTGAGCCGCATCAGGCATTCGCCCCGGGTCTTGCCGTGCACGATGAGCTTGCCGACGAGCGAGTCGTAATAGGGGGGAATGGTGTAGCCGTGATAGACGGCGGAATCGACGCGCACCCCTAATCCGCCCGGCGGATGATAGTGCACGATCTTGCCGGGCGAAGGACGGAAGGACACCGGATTTTCCGCATTGATGCGGCACTCGATGGCGTGGCCGTGAAACTTCACGTCCTGCTGCGACAATTCCAGCGCGTTGCCAGCAGCGACGCGAATCTGCTCCAGAACCAGGTCGATATCGGTGATCATCTCGGTGACGGGATGCTCGACCTGAATGCGGGTGTTCATCTCGATGAAATAGAACTGGCCGTCCTCGTACAGGAACTCCACCGTGCCGACGCCGAGATATTGAAACTCGCGCATGGCCTTTGCCACCGTCTCGCCGATGGCATTGCGCGCGGCCGCATTGAGCGCGGGGCAGGGGCCTTCCTCCCACACTTTCTGGTAGCGGCGCTGGAGCGAGCAGTCGCGTTCGCCGAGATGGATGGCGTGGCCGCGACCGTCGCCCAGCACCTGGATTTCGATGTGGCGGGGGCGCGCGAGATGTTTCTCCAGATAGATCGCGTCGTCGCCGAAGGCGGCCTTGGACTCGGCGCGGGCGGTGGCGATGGCCGTGGCAAGCTCCTCCGGCACGTGCGCCACCTTCATGCCGCGGCCGCCGCCGCCGGCGGCGGCCTTCACCAGGATGGGAAAGCCGATGGTATTTGCAATCGATATCGCCTCCTGGTCGGAGGAGATGGCGCCGTCGGAGCCCGGGACCACCGGAATGCCGAGGCGCTTGGCGGTGCGCTTGGCTTCGATCTTGTCGCCCATGAGGCGGATATGCGCGGGCTTGGGGCCGATGAAATGGACATCGTGCTCCGCCAGGATCTCGGCGAAGCGCGCGTTCTCGGAGAGGAAGCCGTAGCCCGGATGCACGGCGTCGGCGCCGGTGATCTCGCAGGCGGCGAGCAGTGCCGGGATGTTGAGATAGCTGTCGCGCGCGGCCGGCGGCCCGATGCAGACGCTTTCATCGGCCAGGCGCACGTGCATGGCGTCCTCGTCCGCGGTCGAATGCACGGCGACCGACGGGATGCCGAGCTCCTTGCACGCGCGCAGGACGCGCAGCGCGACTTCACCGCGGTTCGCGATCAGGATCTTGTCGAACATTTGCGGCGGCCAACCTCACCTCTCGGCCTCGGGATGAGGGCGGAGCAATTCACTCGATGATCATCAGCGGCTCGCCGAACTCGACCGGCTGGCCGTCTTCGATCAGAACCTGGATCACCGTTCCGCTGCGCGGGGAGGGAATCTGGTTCATGGTCTTCATCGCCTCGACAATGAGCAGCGTGTCCCCCGCCGTCACCCGGCTGCCGACCTCGACGAACGGCCGCGCGCCCGGCTCGGCCCCGACATAGGCGGTGCCGACCATGGGCGACGTGACCACGCCCGGATGTTTCGCCGGATCGAGCGGCGCGGCAGCGCTCGCCGGCGCGGGCGCGTCCGTCGCCGCGGCGGGGCGCGACGGCGCCGCCACGAACGCCTGCCCCTGGCGCGCGACCCGCACGCGCTGTCCGTCGCGTTCGAACTCGATCTCGGTCAGTCCGGTCTCGTCCAGAAGCTGCGCCAGCTCGCGGATCAAGGCGTGATCGACCACGGGCTGGTCCTTGGACGCGTCCTTGTTCTTGCGCTCGCCGGCCATGCCTTCAGCCCTTTTGCCGCGCATCGATCATCGCGGCCAGTCCCTCGATTGCCAGCGCGTAGCCCTCGATCCCGAAGCCACACAGGCTCGCCTTGGCCACCGGCGCGATATGAGAATGGTGACGAAAGCTCTCGCGCGCGAAGACGTTGCTGATGTGGACCTCGATCACCGGCACCGCGATCGCCGCAATCGCGTCGCGGATCGCCACCGAGGTATGGGTATAGGCGCCGGCGTTGATGACGATGCCCGCGGCATGCTTGGCCGCGGCCTCATGGATCGAATCGACGATTTCGCCCTCGTGGTTCGACTGGCGAAACTCGATGGCGAGCTGGCGGCGTCCCGCGGCCTCGCGACAAAGCCTCTCGACATCGCCGAGCGTCGCGCGGCCATAGGTATTCGGCTCGCGCGTGCCGAGCAGATTGAGATTGGGCCCGTTGAGGACGTAAACGGTTTTCGCCATGGACGGTCCGGCGCCGTGACCGGGGAGGGTGTCCCGCTTTATAGGGACCTCGCGCGCAAAGGGGAAGCCAAGCCCGCGCAACGAGATAGCGCCGGACGCCGGCGGTCCGGCGGCGATCTGCGTCGGTGCGGCGAGTATCCCGAGGCCGGCCGGTCGCGCCGGCGCCGCCAGCGTTCCGCGGCGCCGGGGCCGCATTCACCTCGATTGCAGGCCGGTCAGGACCCGACCCCGCGGCAGTGGGGCCGGCACGCGCTCAGCACGTCGCCTTGCCGCAGCGCGCCGAGTTGATCTTTTCCTTGAGCGTGTTGGCGCCGACGGCGCCGATGACGACATCGGTGCCGACCACGTAGCTCGGCGTGCCGTTGAGGCCGAGCGCCTCGGCGAGCTTGAAGCTCTCCTCGATCGTGGCCTTGACCTCGTCGCCCGCCATGTCCTTCTCGATCCGGGCGACGTCGAGTCCGATCTCCTTGGCGACGGCGAGCGCGCGCGTCTTGTCTGCTTGGCCGCGGCCGCCGAGCAGCTTCTGATGGAATTCGAGATATTTCTTGCCGGTCTTGTCCTGCATGCGCACGGCCGCCGCAACCTGGGCCGCCTGCACCGAGCCCTCACCCAATACCGGAAATTCCTTGAGCACGAATTTGAGCTTGCCGTCGTTCTTCATCAACTCGACCATGTCGCTCATGGCGCGCTTGCAGTAACTGCAATTGTAATCGAAGAACTCGACGACGGTGACGTCACCCTGCGGATTGCCGAGATTCACCTGGCGCGGCGAGGAGAAAATCGCGGCGCTGTTTTCGGTCACGGTGGTGCGGTGCTTCTCCGCCTCCGCCATCGCCTGCTTCTTCTCGAGCTCGTTCATCACGTCCTGCATCAGCTCGGGATGGCTGAGCAGATAGTCCTTGATGATCTTTTCGATCTCGCCGCGCTGATCGGCGTTGAATGATTGCGCGCGCGCGGGAGCCGCGGCCGGCAGTGCCAGTAGAACCGCAAACAGCGCGGCAGCGAGGGGGCGCGAAGCAAGGTTCATGGTCATTCGTCCTTCTGTGCTCAATGGCGCCACGCGCTCTGCGGCGGCTTGTAGCTGGCGAGGTCGTCGGCCTTCACCCAGCCGGGAGAGCCGACCGGGAAACGGGTCTTGGCCCGCGTAGCAATCTCGCGCGCGGTCTTCATGTCGCCGCGCACGAAGGCCGCCTGCGCCGACGCGAGGTCCGCGCGCGCCAGGTCGTTCTTCTGGCCATAGGCCATGGCCAGCTGGCTGTAGGCGTCGGGCGATTCCGGCTCGCGGTTCACCGCCGCCTGCAGGATCGACACCGCCTCGTCGAGGCGTCCGCGGTCGCGCGTTGCGACCAGCGCCTGGCCGAGCATGATCTGGATCAACGCCGGATTGGGAGCCAGCTGGACGGCGTGCCGCAGCGGCGTCACCGCCTCGGTCGGCCTTCCGGCCTCCAGCAATGCCTGCCCCTTGAGCTCGTAGAAGTACGGATTTTGCGGTTGCGCCTGGATGAGCGCGTCGATCTGCGCCAGCGCGCCGCGCGCCTCGGAGAAGCGATAGGCGGCGATGGCGCGCGCGTAGCGCGCGGGGAGCGATGTATCGCCGGGCGGATAACGGCGCGCGACCGCCTCGGGTCGCTCGAGAAAGCCGTAGAGCTTGGCCCGCATCAAGTCATGCCGCAGCTGCAGCGCCGGCGGATCCTTGTGGTCCCAATACGGGCTTGCCTTCGCCATCCCCTCCAGCGCCGCCACGCGCTCGCTGGGCATCGGATGCGACTGCATGTAGGGATTCATGTAACGCGTTTGATAGAGGATCTGGTCGGCGAGCCGCTTGAACGTCTCGTGCATGCCCTTGGCCGACTGCCCGGTGGCAGTGAGAAACTTGACGGCGGCACGATCGGCCTGGTCCTCCTGGGCGCGCATGTAGCTGAACATGGAGTTCTGGATCGCGGAGGTCGGCCCGGCGATCGCGGCGGCGCCTGCCTGGCCCAAGCCCGAGCCGGCGCCGCGGCCGGCGGCGACCACCGCGCCCACGCCCAGGATCATCGCGATGATCGACTGCGTGGTCGCGGACGCCACCGCCTCGCGCAGCCGCGACAGATGGCCGCCGGCAATGTGCCCGGTCTCGTGCGCGAGCACGCCGATGATCTGATTTGGCGTTTCCGATTCCATCAGCGCGCCGCCGTTGACGAAGATGCGGCGGCCGTCCGCGACGAAAGCGTTGAACGAGCGATCGTTGATGATGACGACTTGGACGTTCTGCTGGGCGAGACCCGCGCTGCGCAGGATCGGCTGGGTATATTCGCGCAGCAACTGCTCCGTCTCGGCGTCGCGGATGACCGGCGGGCCCTTTTGCGCCTGCGCGGGAACGCTGGCGCAAACGAGCGCGGTCGCCGTCACCATGGCAACAAGGCGCGCCGCTGGCGCCGTCCGCCGCGCCCTGATAGGTGTCTGAGTTCCGATCATGTCCGCTTGGCTTCGCACCATTTTGCCGCGCAACCTAGTGGTGCGCCCGAAGACGGTCAACGCGGTACGATGACGTCTGATTGCGGGGACTCTGGGACCAAATTGTCCGCAGAAATGCGGCGACAGCGGGGCGGGGTTCGCGCGTGACATCAAGGGCCTGAAGCGAAATGTTGGATGCTGCAAGACGGGTGATGGCGCCTTCGGCGCGCAGCGATGTTCCCGCGTTCATGGTGATGGACGTGATGGCCGCCGCGGCGCGCATCGAGGCCGCGGGCGGTCGCGTGATTCACATGGAGGTGGGGCAGCCGGCGGCGCCGGCGCCGGCCACCGCCATTGCCGCCGCGCGCGCGGCGCTCGTATCCGGCCGGGTCGGCTATACCGAGACGCTCGGCATCCCGACCTTGCGGGCGCGGATCGCGCGGCATTACCAGGAAGCCTATGGCATCGCGATCGATCCCGCGCGCATCATCGTCACCACCGGATCGTCGGCGGGATTCATTCTCGCATTCCTCGCGCTGTTCGAACCCGGCGACCGCGTCGCCGTCGCATTGCCCGGCTATCCGCCCTACCGCCATATCCTCACGGCGCTCGGCTGCGAACCGGTGGCGATCGAGACGACGCGGGCGACGCGCTGGGCGGTCACGCCCGAGATGCTGTTGACGGCGCATCGCAGGGCGCCGCTCAAGGGCGTTCTGATCGCAAGTCCCGCCAACCCGACCGGTACCATGATGACGGGCGAAGCTTTGCGTGATCTCGTCGCCGCCGCCGACGATGCCGGGATCAGGTTCATATCCGACGAGATCTACCACGGCCTCGATTATGCATTCGCACCCGAGACCGCCGCGCGCCTGTCCGACGACGCCGTGATCATCAACTCATTCTCGAAATATTTCTGCATGACCGGCTGGCGCATCGGCTGGATGGTGGCGCCGGAACCGCTCGTGCGTCCGATCGATCGCCTGCAAGGCAACCTCGCCATTTCGGTGCCGATGCTGTCGCAGGTCGCCGCCGAGGCGGCGTTCGACGGCCGCGCCGAGATGGAGGCGGTGAAGCACGGCTATGAGGTGAACCGCCGCATCCTGCTCGAAGGCCTGCCGAAGGCGGGATTCGAGAATATTCTTCCCGTCGACGGCGCGTTTTATCTCTACGCCGACGTGGCACGCTTCTGCGACGATAGTTTCGCGTTCGCCCAGCGCATGCTGGAGGAGACGCATGTGGCGGCCACGCCCGGCGTCGATTTCGATCCGCTGCAGGGCCGGCATTTCATCCGCTTTTGCTACGCCGGCGCGGCCGCGGAGATGCACGAGGCGGTGGAGCGGATCGGAGCCTGGCTCAAGGCTTGATCGTCCCTGGCGACATCGATCCCCTCGCAGCATGCATCCCGCCGTGGTTTCATCCGAGCAGGCCGCAAGTCTTCAGGATCCTGGTCGTGGCCGGGGGATAACATGAGCGAGGTTTTTGCTTCACGCCCGCAGCCGGTTCCGGCCGCGCTCCCGCCGCTCCTGAGCTTCGCCGCCGGCTTCATCGACAGTTTCACGGTTCTGGCGCTGTTCGGAATGTTCGTTGCGCAGGTCACGGGCAGCTTCGTGTTGGCAGCAGCGGCCTTCGTCACCAAGGAACAGGGCGCGGTGACCAAGGTGCTGGCGATACCGGTGTTTTTGCTGGCGGCGGTCGTGACCACCGTGCTCGCGGTCATGGTCGAGCGCCGCGGCCGCGCGCCGCTCGTCTGGGCGCTGGGACTGGAATGCCTGGTGCTGACCGGGTTTCTGGTCGTCGTGTTTATCGGCGCGCCGTTGGCCGATCCCAATGCGGTCGCGGTGGTGATCGCGAGTCTGCTCGGCCTGTTCGCCATGGGCATGCAGAGCGCGACGGTGCGGCTGCTGATGAAGAGCGTGGCATCGACCAACGTGATGACGACGAACACGACGCAGATCGCCATCGACGCCACCGAACTCGTGCTCGCTTGGCAGGCCCATCGCCGTGCGCCCGCCCATGCCGCCGCCGCGGCGGCCTATGCTGCCGCGCGCCTGCGGGTCGCCGGCCTGTTTCCGATCATGCTCGGATTTCTGCTCGGGA
>DASSJW010000845.1:0-3365 GCA_035690995.1 Xanthobacteraceae bacterium | reverse complement strand
TGGGGTGCGATAGGCCGGTTTCGGCGGCATCGGCCTCCGCTTCCGCCGACCAGCGTGCCGCGTACCGGCTCGTCATCGATAGCACCTGCACAGGGCCTTCCGGGCTCATCGAAGAAGCGGGAGCAGCACCGAGGTCAATTCGTTTTCGCGCGCGCCGGATCGGCGATCACGATAAGGGCGGCCCTCGACCGCGGGCGTCGACGCCGTCCCGCATCTCTGCTGAAGTGGTGGGCGCGTCACCATCACCGCAGACGGGGTCCCCGAATGTTCCAGCGACTTGCTCTTCCCTGCCTGATGGCCATCGCCACGACATCGGGTCCCGGCTTTGCGCAATCGCCGTCGCCAAACGGCGTCAGGACGCTCAATCCCCCGGGCGCCATCAAGGCCGAAGGCACCTGGAGCCTCGGTGCCAGGGCCGGCGACTTCGTGTTCGTCGCCGGCATGCAGGGCATCGATCCCGCGACCAACACATTGGTCCGGGATCCCGAGGCGCGCGTGCGTCAGGCCTTCCTCAATATCAGGCTGATCGCCCAATCGGAGGGTGCCAGCCTGCAGGATTGCGTGCGCGTCACCGTGTATGTCAGCGACCTGCATCGCTACGCGCCCATGGTCGACAAGGCGCAGGCCGAACTCTGGGGCAAGCCGCCCTATCCGCCGCGCACCATGGTCGAGGTCCAGCGCCTGTTCGACGACGACATCGTGGAGATCGACAGCGTCTTTTACGCACCGATGAAAAAGTGAGCCGGCCTGCGCGCGCAGCGCAAGCAGGCGGCCCGCGTCCGTCAACATTGCAAGCGCCGGCCGCCGCCGGTTTGCGGCGTTGAAGGCCGCGGGTTGATTGCTTGACGGTGGCGCGTTGTGCTAGCGCCGTGCGGAAGGCGGGAAGACACTGCGCATGATCAGCGAGCACGACCGTCAGGTTCTGGGCCGACTGCCGGTGTGGAATCCCGCCGGCGACATTGCCGCGCAGCGCCGCGCCTGGGAGGAGCTGGCGGTCGTCTACAACCACGATCTTCCGGCAATTGGCGGCCTCGAACAAAACGTCGAGCTGCGCCCGGGCCTGTGCGCCGACGTCGCGGTGCCCAAGGGGGCCGGCCCACATCCGGTGGTCATCTACCTGCACGGTGGTGGATGGGCGTTCGGCAGCCCAGCCTCGTTTCGGAAGCTGGGGATGCAGTTTGCCGAAGCGGGTTATCTGACCATCATCCTCGACGATCGGCTGGCCCCCGAGCATCCGTTCCCGGCGGCACTCGAAGACTCGATCTTCGCGATCGGATGGGCGACTGACAACGCGCGCCGATGGAACGGCGATGGCCGGCGGATCGCGATTGGCGGCGATTCCGCGGGCGCCAATCTGGCGGTCAGCGCCCTTACCTCCAGCGCTCCTGAACTGCGCTCGCCGGTGCGAGGGGCGCTGCTGTTCTACGGCGCATACGATCTCGCGGCGACCGCCAAGCGCACCAGATCGGAGCCCGGACTTCAACAACAATTGAACACGTACGTTTCGGGCGTCATGGGTCTGCTCGATGATCCGCGTGTCAGTCCGCTCAAGGCGATAGCGCCGGGGATACTTCCGCCGTGCTTCATCATCGGAGCGGGCAACGATTCCTGGTGTCTCGCCGACTCGCTGGCGCTCGGCCAAGCCCTGTCAGCCGTTGCCAGCCCTTACGAGCTGCACGTGATGGAGGGACTGCCGCACGGGTTCATGCAGATGAGCACGCTTGAGGGGTGTCGCGCGGCAATGCGCTTGATGTGGGAGTTCCTGGCGCGCAACGTCTGAGCGCGCCTGCTCACAGCCGGCAGCCTGCCACGGCGGCTTCGCAGTTGCGTCGATCAGGCTACGGCGGAGTGCGCCGGTTACGGCCGGCTTGCGCCTCCGGTTCTCTCGAACACAGCTAGCATCGGGCCCAGCGACACGATCGCGTTGCCATGGCGATTGAGCGACGGCGCGTACAGACTCGAGGCGCTGCCGCCATCGAGAAACAGGGCATTGGGGCAATTCAGCCCGTCACGGAACAGGCGTGCGAAGGCGTCGAACGACACCTCTCCCTGCGAAATGGCAAACATGACTTTGCCGTCCGCGCGCACGCCCACGCCGTTGCGCGCCTTGAGCGACGTGCTGGCCCGGTCGAAACGCGGATGCAGGCGCCCGTCGATCACCAGCATCGGCCCGGATTGGGTCGCCAGCGCCGCCCGGGGTCGCTGCTTGAGAAAGGCGCGCGTCTCCGCGACGGCCGCCGTCCCATCGCCGGAGATATAGAAGACCCCGTTCGGCTTCATGTGAAAATTGCCAAAACCGGGCTTGGTGTTGGCATGCACGAGCTCGCGTCCCTGCTCCACATAGAGTCCCACCGGCTTGAGCGCCGGATCGAACATGCCGGCGTTGATCGCGAACAGCAGCCTGCCCGCCTCGCCGTCCAGCGCGCGCGGCAGGGCGGACAGATACGCATAGGGCGTGCCGTCGGACCGCTTCCAATAGAGCCTGAGCGCGTGCTTGCGCAGATCGACCTCGCAGATGGTGTAGGCGCTGCGCTCATACTCAACGGCGCGGCATGGCGGGGTCTCGGCCACGGCGTCGTGGCCGTGGGCGACAAGGCCCGCTGCCGCTGCCAGAAGGACAGCAATCGTGCTCGCTTTGGGCATGCCGCACCGCTCCGCGTACCGAACTGCAGGCTGAAGGTTGGTCATGCGCAATGAGGCGGCGCCATAGCGGCGCCTTTGGGGCGAGAGCCCTTACGCAAGCGGGACTGCACCGAACCCGCTGCGCGCGAGGACGTGCGCGAAGTCGGGAGCGCGCCGATTATTCGATCATCGCCACGTTCTGGCCCTCGATGAAGCGGGAGTCGCGCAGGCCTTCCGGAAACCGGCGAGACTGGCAGGACCGCGCGAGCCCGGCAGATGTCCGGTTGGATAAAGGGCGGGCATTCGCCTTGAGGAGCCGGACGGGCGCCATTGCCGAGCCGGGCCCACTGCGACATCCTACGCGCTCGGTCTTGCGCCGAAGCGCAATCGGCGTGCCGAGCGCGAAAGCCGCCAAGGCAGGCGGGCGTCGACTGTGGGGGAGGATGACATGGTGAAATCGCTGTCGTTGCCGGGCTTGGCGGGTGCCGGTCTTCTGATCCTTGCCGGCGCCGCGCTCGCGGCCGATATCCCGGAGGCCTGCAACAGCTACAAGCCCGCCGTGACCGGCGGGCCAATGCCCTCAGCGGAGTCCGACACCGTCATCATCCGGTGGCTCGGCAATGCCAATTTCGAATTCGCCTACAAGGGCAAGGTCTATCTGTTCGACGCCTATTTCGACCGCACGCCGCGGGCCCATAACGTCGGCTTCACCGCAGCGGATGTGTCCAAGGCCGACGCGATCT
>DASSJW010000844.1:0-4229 GCA_035690995.1 Xanthobacteraceae bacterium | reverse complement strand
TGAGCGCCCCGCTCGCGGCGATTCCTGCGGATGCCTTCGTCTATCGCGCTATCGGCAGAATGAGCCGGCTCAAGGTGCGCCACCTGGGCGTGGTCGACGAGACAGGCTGTGTGGTCGGGGCGCTCTCCGCCCGCGATCTGTTGCGCCTGCGGGCGGGGGAGGCGGTGGCGCTCGGCGACGAGATCGATGCCGCCAACGACGTCCATGCTCTCGGGCGCGCGTGGGCGAAATTGCCCGCGGTCGTCGCCTCCTTGTTGGCGGAAGACGTGAGCGCGCGGCATGTCGCGGCCGTGATCTCGCGTGAGCTCGGGGCGCTTACGCGGCGGGCGGCGGTGATCGCGGAAGGCCGGATGCGGGATGCCGGCCGGGGCGAACCGATCTGCCCTTACGCGGTGGCGGTGCTGGGCTCGGGTGGGCGGGACGAGAGTCTCCTGGCGATGGACCAGGACAATGCGCTCGTATTCGCCGATGGAGCGCCGGGGGGTGCGGAGGACGAGTGGTTCGGGCAACTCGGGATTCACATCGCCGACATCCTGCATGAGGTCGGTGTGCCCTATTGCAAGGGCGGCGTGATGGCCAAGAACCCGCAATGGCGCGGCTCGCTCGCGACCTGGCGGGAACGGATCCATGAATGGATCGGGCAGTCGCATCCGCAATCCCTGCTGTCGGTGGACATCTTCTTCGACATGCGCCCGGTACACGGCGACGGCCGTCTGTGCACGACGATCTGGCGCAACGCGTTCGATGCCGCGCGCGGCCAGATCGGCTTCGCCAAGCTCCTGGCCGAGGCCGCCGGCGGCGGGGAAAGCGGTCTCGGCTTGCTCGGCCGGTTCCGAACCAGCCAGGGCCGGATCGATCTGAAAAAAGTCGGGCTGTTCAGGATCGTCACCATGGCCCGCGCGCTCGCGATTCGCCACCATGTGGTGGAGCGTTCGACCCTGGCGCGACTTGCCGGCATCAAGGCGTTGGGCATCGGCGCCGCAAGCGATCTCGACGCGCTGATCGCCGCACAAGACACCTTCCTCAATCTTTTGCTGGCGCAGCAAATCCACGACATCGAGCGTGGGAGGCCGCCGTCCAACGCGGTCGCCGTCAAGCCGTTGCTGTCGCGCGAACGGGATCGGCTGCGCTCCGCGCTTGAAGCGGTCGAACATATCGACGACGTCATGCGCGGCTTGTTGTTCTAGACCAAGTTGCGCGCCGCGCGATGGTTCGGCTGGGCTATCGAAGCAGGGGACTCTGATGACGGAGCATGGCGCGATCTCGAACATCTATTTCGGGCTTAGTCCGATGTGGGTGGCGACGTGCATTCTGTTGATCACCTACGCCATCATCATTTCCGAGACGGTCAATCGTTCGATCGTGGCCCTCATCGGCGCCGGCGCGATGGTTCTCGTCGGCGTGATGAACCAGGACGAAGCATTGAAAGGCGTCGACTGGAACACCATCGGCTTGCTCACCGGCATGATGATCCTGGTGTCGATCTCGCGCCGGTCAGGAATGTTTCAGTATGTGGCGATCTGGTCTGCGCGAGCCGCCCGCGCTCATCCCGCCGGGATATTGTTTCTTCTGCAGATCACCACGGCGGTGCTTTCAGCATTCTTGGACAACGTCACGACGGTGCTGCTGATTGTCCCGGTCACCCTCGCGATCACGCGGGAACTGCAGGTGCCGCCGTATCCCTTTCTCGTCGCCGAGATCTTGGCCTCCAATATCGGCGGCACCGCCACGCTGATCGGCGACCCGCCCAACATCCTGATCGGTTCGTTGGTCGGGCTGGACTTCAACGACTTCGTATTCCACTTGGCGCCGGTCATCGTCGTGGTGATGATCGCGCAGGCCATCATGACCCATCTGGTATGGGGGAAGGACTTCAAGGCGATCCCGGAGCGCAAGGCTCGCGTCATGGCGATGGTGCCGGCCGAGGCGATCATGGACTGGACATTGCTCAAGCAGTCTCTTGCGGTCCTCACGGTGGTGATGATCGCGTTCGTGTTCGCGCGGCCGCTGCATCTGGAGCCGGCCACCATTGCGATGGTGGGAGCCGCGGTGCTGATGTTGCTCGACAATTGGGCGCACCATGGCGAAAAGGCCGCGAGGAACCTGCACGAGACGTTTTCCGACGTCGAATGGATCACGATCTTCTTTTTCATCGGGTTGTTCATCGTGGTGCATGGGGTCGAAGTCGGCGGCCTCCTCAAGCTGCTCGCGGACAAGCTGCTGATTGCGACCGGAGGTGACTTGGCGACGACCGGATACGCCATCCTGTGGGCGTCAGCCATCCTGTCCGCGATCGTGGACAACATCCCCTTCGTGGCCACGATGATTCCGCTGATCAAGAACATGGCGCCCGCGTTAGGCGGGCCGGAGAAGATCGAGCCGCTCTGGTGGTGCCTGTCGCTCGGTGCCTGCCTCGGCGGCAACGGCACTTTGATCGGAGCTTCGGCCAATCTGACCGTGGCGGGCCTTGCCGAGCGCAGCGGCGTTCCGTTCCGTTTCGTCACCTACACGCTTTATGCCTTCCCGATGATGCTGGTGTCGATCGCCATCAGCCATGTCTACGTGTGGTGGCGATACTTCTGACGCGCGGCGGGCCTGACGGGCCCGGGGCCGGCGGGGTTGGCTCAGGATCTAGCCCGTTTGTTTGCTTGCGACGTAGAGCGCCAGCGCCGCGGCGTTCGAGACGTTCAGGCTCTTAATCCGGCCGGGGAGATCGAGCCGTGCCACTCGGTCGCAGGTGGCGCGGGTCAGTTGGCGCAGTCCCTTGCCCTCCGCGCCCAGAACCAGCGCGAGCGGCGCGCGCAGCGGTGCGTCGCCGAGGTCGATGTCTCCCGTGCTGTCGAGGCCGACCAGGAGGTATCCGCGCTCGCGCAGCTGCTCGAGCGCGCGGGCGAGATTCTGCACCGTGACGATGGGCACATATTCCAGCGCGCCGGAGGCGGATTTCGCCAGCACCCCGGTCGCTTCCGGACTGTGCCGCGCGGTGGTCACCACCGCCGCCACCGCGAAGCCCGCCGCCGTGCGCAGGATGGCGCCGACATTGTGCGGGTCGGTGATCTGGTCGAGCACGAGCACGATGCCGGCAGGTTCGAGCTCGTCCAGTTCGGGCGCGGGCAGGGGATCGGCTTCGGCCAGCAATCCGTTGTGAACGGCGTCCGGCCCGAGCCGCTTCGCGATCGCGTCCGGACGCACCAGCTCGGTCTCGACGGCCGGGGTGAGGCCATCCTCGGCCAGACGGCGCGCCGCATTCTCGGTGGCGAACAGCCGTCGGATCCGCCGCGCCGGATTCTCCAGCGCCGCCTTCACCGTGTGCCAGCCATAGAGGATCACCGCGCCGTCGCCAGCGCGCGCCTCGGCGCCGCGCGGGGAGCGGCGGCGCTCGCTGTGGCGCTTCCAGCCGCTCTTGTGCGGCGGACGGGCGCGCGGCGGATGGGTGTCGGGCGGGCGTGGGCCGCGTTGGCGCATGGATATCCCTGCTGTCGACGCACAGTCCCGTGCCACCGGCGCGAGATCAAGCCGGTTGGGCGCGCCATGAGATATCGCGCCTGTGCCGGCGGCGCACGTGCTGCGGCCAAAGCGGGTCAAGACGGGCCGCCGGCGTCCGCGCGCGGCGCTCGGCCGGCGCCCGTCCGGGCGTGGTTGACACCGCGCAAGGCGCTCCCCATAAACCCGCCCTGCTGACGAGGAGCGTGTGCATCCGCAAGGGGATGCGACGTTCGACGGCGGGGGAGTGTCCCGAGCGGCAAAGGGGGCGGACTGTAAATCCGCTGGCTTACGCCTTCGTAGGTTCGAGTCCTACCTCCCCCACCATCCCAGGAACGAGCAGCAGAGGTCGGTCATCAGAAAGGCCAACGGCCTGATTACCGGCATCTGATTGCTGTCCCGGCGCGGGTGTAGCTCAATGGTAGAGCAACAGCCTTCCAAGCTGATGACGAGGGTTCGATTCCCTTCACCCGCTCCAACGACTTCAATGGCTTAGGACGTTGCCGCCGGCCGTTCTGACAAGCGGGCTGCCGCTCATTCTGACACCTGTCCGCTGTCTGTTCGCTGCGCCCGCCGCTTCTTCGCCCCCGGTGATGACTTGGTTCATCGTGCGCTTGGCGTAGCGCGGCAGCACCTTCGCCGGCTTGCGCCGGCCCTATGATGCGCAGCTCGACCTCAAGGCTATGCGCTAAATATCTCTCACGATGCGATTCCGCGCTCCACTGTTGCAGAAACGACACCAAGCG
>DASSJW010000843.1:0-2783 GCA_035690995.1 Xanthobacteraceae bacterium | reverse complement strand
AGCCGGCTCGCCAGCGCCGCGACCACGCGCAAGTCGTGGGAGATGAACATGTAGGTGAGATTGCGCCGCTTCTGCAGCGCGCGCAAAAGCTCGACGATCTGGGCCTGGATGAGCATGTCCAGCGCGCTGGTGGGCTCGTCGAGCATGACAAATGTCGGCTCCAGCACGATGGCGCGGGCGACGGCGATGCGCTGCCTCTGGCCGCCGGAAAATTCATGCGGGTAGCGAAAACGGGTATCCGGGTCGAGCCCGACGTCGCGCAGCGCCTGCACCACGCGTTCCTCGCGTTGCGCTCTCGTCAGCTTCGGGTGATGCACCCACAAGCCTTCCTCGATGATGTCGGATACCGACATGCGCGGCGACAGCGAGCCGTAGGGATCCTGGAACACGATCTGCATGTGGAGGCGAAACGGCCGCATCTGGCGGAACGTCAAACCGGCGATGGTGCTGCCGAGGAAAACGATCGGCCCGTTGGATGAGACCAACCGCAGAATGGCCAGCCCCAGCGTCGTCTTGCCGGAGCCGGACTCGCCGACGATGCCGAGGGTCTCGCCCTGACGGACCGCGATGCTCACCCCGTCGACCGCCTTGATGTGGCCAACGACCCGGCGCATCACGCCGCGCTTGATCGGGAACCAGACCTTGAGGTCCTTGGTCTCAACCACCACCGGGGCATCGGCATTGATCGGCGCCGGATCGGGCTTCGGCTCGGCGGCCAGGAGCGCGCGGGTATAGGGGTGATCCGGCGCGGTGAAGACTTGTTCCACCGGTCCCCGCTCGACGATCTTGCCCTCTTTCATCACGCACACGGTATCGGCGAGCTTGCGCACGATGCCGAGATCATGGGTGATGAACAGCATCGCCATGCCAAGACGCTTTTGCAGCTCCTTCAGCAAGCTCAGAATCTGCGCCTGCACCGTCACATCCAGTGCAGTCGTCGGTTCGTCCGCGATGAGCAGATCGGGCTCGTTGGCCAGGGCCATGGCGATCATCACCCGCTGGCGCTGGCCGCCGGACAGCTGGTGCGGATAGCTGGCGAGCCGCGTTTCGGCCTCGGGGATGCCGACCTGGGTCAGGAGTTCCAGCGTGCGCGCACGCGCGGCTTCCCCGGTCAATCCCTGATGCAGCAACAGAATCTCGCCGATCTGCTTCTCGATCGTGTGGAGCGGATTGAGCGAGGTCATCGGCTCCTGGAAAATGATGGTGATGTCGTTGCCACGCACGTGCCGGATCTTGTCTTCTGGCAGGCCCAGGAGTTCCTGGCCCTTGAAGCGGATCGATCCCGAAGGATGGCGTGCGGAGGGATAGGGCAGCAGCTTCAACACCGACAGCGCGGTCACCGATTTGCCCGAGCCCGATTCGCCGACGAGAGCGACGGTTTCACCCTTCTTGATCTCAAAGGAAACGCGATCGACCGCGAGCGTCTCGCGCGAACCCTGGCGGAAGGCGACGGAGAGGTCCGCGACCTCGAGTAGATTCTGGTAGCTTGTCTCCATCGCGCTCACCCGAACGTCTTGCGCGGGTCGAACGCGTCGCGCACCGCTTCGCCGATGAAGATCAGGAGCGAGAGCATGGTCGCCACCGTCAGGAAGCCGGAGATGCCGAGCCAGGGCGCCTGAATGTTAGCCTTCGCCTGCGACAGCATTTCGCCAAGCGAGGGCGATCCCGGCGGCAGGCCGAAGCCCAAAAAGTCGAGCGCGGTGAGCGTCATCACCGACGAGGACAGAATGAACGGCAGGAACGTCATGGTAGCGACCATGGCGTTGGGCAGCAGGTGACGGAACATGATGGTGCGGTTCGACACGCCCAGCGCGCGCGCGGCCTGGATATATTCGAAATTGCGCCCACGCAGGAACTCGGCGCGGACCAGCCCGACCAGCGACACCCAAGAGAACAGCAGGAGGATCCCCAGCAGCACGAAGAAGCCGGGCACTAGCACCGACGAGATGATCAGCAAAAGGTAGAGGGAGGGAATGGAGGTCCAGATTTCGATGAAACGCTGAAACAGCAGATCCGTCCAGCCGCCGAAATAGCCCTGCACAGCGCCGGCGGCCACGCCGATGACCGAGGAAATGATGGTAAGCGCCAAGCCGAACAGCACCGACAGGCGAAAACCGTAGATCAGGCGCGCGACCACGTCGCGACCCTGGTCGTCGGTGCCGAGCCAGTTGTATTCGAGGTCGCTGCAGCCGGAGACGCCCTTGCGCTCGGCCACCGACTTGCATTGCTCCTCGGTCAGCAGCCAGGTCGGCTTCGAGGGCGCGGGCGTAGGCAGATCGAGATTGTGGGTATTGTACGAATAGCGGATCGGCGGCCACAGCATATAGCCACCCTTTTCCGCGATGAGCTTCTGCAGGTACGGATCGCGGTAATCGGCGGCGGTCTCGAAATCGCCGCCGAATGCGGTTTCCGGATAGGTCACCACGGCCGGGAAATAGGACTTCCCTTCGAAACTCACATAGAACGGCTTGTCGTTGGCGATGAACTCGGCGAACAGCGAGATCACGAACAGCACCATGAAGATCCAGAACGCCACGTAGCCGCGCCGATTCGCCTTGAAACTTTGCCAGCGCCGGCGATTGAGCGGCGAAATCGCGAGGCGATGCCGCTCCGGCAGCACGCCAAGCCCCATCGGCGTCTGCGCCGTGGTCTCCGGGACGGTGATGGTCGTGCGATCGTCCACCTCACACCTCCCGCGTTTCGAAGTCGATGCGCGGATCAACCCAGGTGTAGGTGAGGTCGGAGATCAGGTTCACCAGCAGCCCGACCAGCGACATGATGTA
>DASSJW010000842.1:0-7285 GCA_035690995.1 Xanthobacteraceae bacterium | reverse complement strand
AATGAGCCAGAACACCGTATGCTTCAGGTCCGTAATATGGAACGCCGCCAAGACCGCAGGGAATGCCGGCAGCCGCGAGAATATGTCACCGGTCGATTGTCCCAGCCGCAGTTCGCGCGCCGCGTTAATGTAGGTGATGGTATCCTGCGTAAACACAATGGGCTTTGTGAGAACCCATACGACGACTACAGCCGCCGCAACAGCCAGAATGATCCCTTGAGCATAGGGCTCGCGCCAGCCGGACTTCGCCGTTTCAAATGCAATTTTTCTTTTCATTCCAGGATCAGCACAAAGCGACCGCCATGGCTTTCGCACCGTCGCCAATAAATCCCGTGCCGCCTAGCCTTTCAAGTAGACGATGCCTGAATTACGCCGCCATGTGTGGGGCTCCGCGCGCCGTCCGATGTTACTCGCGGCGGCGTATCTCAATCGTATAGTTCCCAGGGGTTGTACAGTGCCGGCCGGGACCAGCTGCGTCGGAAATCCACGTCGTTCGACCGTGCCTGCGGAGAGCCGAGGATGGTCTGCAAAGTCGCCCTGTTGACCGCCATCGCCGCGGCATGGGTAGTGCCCGCGGCGGCGCAGTCACCACTGCCGCCGCTACCCTTTCCTCCATTACCCATGCCGCAAGGTACGCCCGAGGAACGCGCGGCCTGCGCTCCCGATTTGCACAGGTTCTGCGAGGCCGCCCTTCAGGACACCATGCAGGGTGTTGGCATGTCTGCAATCCAATCGAGCGAAGATTAGCGCGGGTTGCAACCGGGTCTTGGTCCGCCACGGCCAGTGATGGCGGGCGCAGTTGCCCGAATTTTAGAAGCCACGGATCCGCCCTTCGCATTCCGGTCTTGCCTTTGCTAATATGGTCAGCATCGGGGAAACCAGTTGCCCCTCGCCGAAAGGCGCCGTACGGCGACGAGACAGACCATGTTTACTGATCGCAGACGCGTCCTCGCCCTGCTCGCTGGCGCATTCGCGACGCCGGCCTTCGCGCAGACGGCCCCCATGACCCGCATCACCGCCTACGCCTTTTCCTTTCCGGGACTCGAGGGCGCGGACATCAAGCTCGCTGAACATGTCGGCAAGCCGATCCTCGTGGTCAACACCGCTTCCCTCTGTGGCTACACACCTCAATATGCCGGACTGCAACAACTCTGGGCGCGGTATCACGCGCGAGGGCTGCTGATCGTCGGCGTGCCGTCGAACGATTTTGGGGGCCAGGAGCCGGGCGGCGCGGCCGACATCGCACAGACGGCCCACGGCCAATATGGCATCGGCTTTCCCCTCGCGGCGAAGGCACAGGTCAAGGGTCCGAGCGCACATCCCTTCTACAGGTGGGCGGCGAGCGAGCGCCCCCTCGAAACCCCGCGCTGGAACTTTCACAAGTACCTCGTTGGCCGCGATGGTCATATTGCCGCGGTTTTTGCTACCGATGTGGAACCGATGGACGCGCGCGTCATCAATGCGATCGCAAAAGAGCTTCCGCGTCCGGAATAAAGTGCGGCCCCGATTGTTGACCAACTGTCACGCGCCGGGCGTACCCGTTCGTGGCAAGCAGCCCAAGCGATAAAGGGAGGTTCGTATGTCTGCTCAACCGAAACTGATGTCCGACGTGGAGGGCTTGGCGCGACAGGTCGACCCGCTGTCGCGGCGCGGCTTCTTCCTCGCCACCTCGGCCGCGGCCGCGGCCGGCTACACACTCGCGGCAGGGCCGGTGCGCGCCGACGCCATCCAGACCGACACCAATGGCCTGACGGTTGGTGATGCCAAGGTCAAAGTCGCCGGCGGCGACATGCCGGTCTACTTCGCCCGTCCCGCCAACGTTCCGAACCCGCCCGTGATCATGGTGGCAATGGAGATTTTCGGGTTGCACGAATACATCAGGGATGTCACGCGACGGCTCGGCAAGCTTGGCGCGTTCGCAATTGCGCCGGACTATTATTTTCGCAAGGGCGAGGATCTCACCAAGATCACCGAGATGCCGAAGCTCATGCCGATCGTCAACAGCAAGCCGGATGCCGAGCTTCTGTCTGACCTCGACGCCACGGCGGCGTGGGCCAAATCGCAGGGCGGCGACACCAACCGCCTCGGCATCATGGGATTCTGCCGCGGGGGGCGCACCGTCTGGGAATACGCCGCCCACAACAAGGATCTCAAGGCGGGAGTCGCGTTCTACGGCTCCCTGGTCGACCCGGAGACACAAGCGTCGATCTGGCCCAAGAGCCCGACCGCCCTTGCGCCACAGATGCAGGCGCCGGTGCTCGGTCTCTATGGCGAAGCGGATCAAGGCATCCCCCTCACCCAGGTGGATGCGATGAAGGCTGCATTGCAGGGCGCCGGGAAGACGTTCGAGATCAAGGTTTATCCCGGCGCGCCGCACGGCTTTCATGCCGACTATCGCGCAAGCTACCGCAAGGAAGCCGCCGAGGAGGCATGGAAAGAGATGATCGCGTGGTTCAAGAAGTATAAAGTGCTAAGTTGAACGGCGCGCGATTGACGGCCGAGCGCGGCGCCCCGGCGCCGCGCTTTTGTTATGGGCGCGTCGTGCCGGGCCGGCAGCAGCCTCACAGCTGCGTTGGACGTTGACTGCGCGTCGTTGCCACGACTTCTTTCGCCACGCTACGCAGCTGGTATAAGCCGAATGACCAGACCTTGTGTTAGGTCCGTAGCGGCAAAGCTTTTGTGCGTATGGGAGCATGCCCGCACCCCTTGCCGTGCTTTTCGCGCCGCCGATCGCACGGCAAATTTTCAACGGGCACACATCCGGGCGGTATCCCCGCATCGGTCCTGAAGTCTCGCCGGATCAATTGAGTAGCGCGAATTGAGTAGCGCGAAATCGCCTGTCTGCCCCAGCAGTTGCGGGCGCAGCGGCCGTGGGATCCGGTGCTTCATTTCGGAATCTGCACGAGTTCCTTCACCTGCGCGGGCGTGAGCGGCGCCGGAATGAACTTCCCGGCGACCGCATCGGCCATGATCTGGTCGACCCCCTCGATGGGCTCGATCGCCAGACTTTGCTTCGGGATGAGATCGCGCACCCGCAAGACGATCTTCTCCGGCAGGTTGGAATATTCAGCGTATAGCTTGAGCGCGGCGGGATCAGAATACATCCATGCGACCGTGTCCTGATAGGCGCGATTGAACCGGCTGATGGCATCTCGACGGTTCTGCAGCATATTCACGTTGGTCAGATTGACACGTACGGTCCTGGTTCGCAGCGATGCCACGTCGTTGCCTGTGGCGATAATCCGTATCTTGCCCTCTTCCGCGAGGTCGAGACCGAACGGCGCCGCACCGAAGCCCACGTCGACCTGCCCCGTCATGGTCTGCGTGATCGTCGAGGCGATGTTACCGGTCGAGGTCGGTTTTGCCGTGAGCTTGTATTGCGCAATGAGCGCAAGTAGCGCGGCATGGCTGGATGAGCCGGTCAGGGAGTAAGCGACGGTCTTACCGTTGAAGTCTTCGATCTTCTGGATCGGCGAATTGGCGGGCACGTACCAATACAGATCCGGGGCGCCGATCATCTCGCTGCCGATGATGCGGATGGGCGCGCCCTTGGCGAAAGTCCCCACGGCAGCGGACACGCCGGCTGCCGTCGCGATGTCCATGCTGCCGCCGATCACGGCTTGGATCGATTCCGGGCCGGCTTGAACATACAGGATCTCGAGATTGAGCCCGTGCTTCTTGAAAAGGCCCCCGCGCTGGCCGAGTTCGGCAACGCCGGCGTCCCAAGCGCCGCGCTGGGGGATGGCAACTTTCAACGTCTCCTGCGACCAGGCGCTGCCTGTACCCGCAGCCATGGCGAACGCGCCCAGCGCGATGATGAATCCTGCCATTTTCCTTGTCATTGCCGCTCCTCCCGTCGTCGCGTTGCCAGCCAATGGCTACCGCGGCCGCAAGCATATGAGCCGATACGGACGGTGGCGGCAAGCGAGCGTCTCGCTCCGGATTTGCGCTCGACAGATGACCGATCGCGGTCAATGATAGCCTCACACGCGAACTGTTCGACCGATGCTCCACCGCAAGACCAATCCCACTTTCGTCGATTTGATCGAAGACGAATTCGCCCAGGAGAAGGCGTCGGCACTCGGCCGACTGGGGCGGGCCCTCGAAGCGAAGCTTGCTGCGCTCGCCCGGTTCGACGCGAGCCACGGCCGGGAACTGTCGTCCGCCGAAGAACGGCAATCGCGGGTCTCTCTGGTCGCCGATGCAAGTGTCGCGCTCTGGCATTTCGCAGTGCAGCGCGAAGCCTGTGGGCTCCGGGACCTGCGCTACGTGCTCCACGACTATGGCGTGCCGCTGGAGGTTGCTGCCCGCATGGGCGTCCTGCCACCCCGCCGCGCGCGGCCAAGCAAGCCGACCGGCTCATCCTAGAGAATCGTAGAACGAAGAACACCCGCGATTTGTGTCCGAGGAGCCGGGTTTCATTGCAATGGCGGCACGGTGGTCGGCCCTTGTCCCCAGCCCCCGTGTCATCGACGGTGGAACCCGATAGGATGTCGTTGCGGGTGGCCGATCTCAGGGCCAAGGAGTCCGCGCTGAAAGGGGCCTACGCATGAACGTCATCATCGGCGTGCTCATCACCTTCCTGGTCATCATCTTGGTGCTTTATCTCGTCAACATGCTGCCGATCGATGGCCGCGCCAGGCAGATCGTGCGCGTCATTGTGATCATCATTGGCGTCATTTCGCTGCTGAAATACCTCGCCGTATTCTGAGCGTTCGCCGCCCGGCATGCCGGCCCCAAGCCGTATCGAGGCGTTCGCCATCATTTCCGCCGACGGCATGATCGCCGATGCCGCCGGTCACATGCCAGATGCGCTCAAGATCGAAGCGGACCAGAAATTCTTCCTTAGCGGCCTGGATCACGCGGCGGTGGTCGTGCACGGCCGCCGTTCGCACGAGGGAGACCCGAATGCGCCGCGGCGCCGTCGGCTGATCGTGACCAGCCGCGTGGCCCGGCTCGCACCCGCGCAGTCTCACCCCAGGGCGCTTCTGTGGAACCCGATGGGCGCATCACTCGCCGAAGCCTGGGAGGCTTTCGGCGCGCCCGCCGGCCCCCTCGCCGTCATCGGGGGCGCCGACGTCTACGCGTTGTTCTGGGAGGCCGGTTACGACGCCTTCCACCTCACCCGCGTCGCACGGGCGCAGCTTCCCGGAGGCCGCCCGGTGTTTCGCGATCTTTCACCAAGCCGGACGCCGGAAGACATCCTGATAAGCCACGGACTGCGTCCCGGTGAGGCGCGGATCCTGGATCCCGCAGCCGGCGTGACGCTCGTGACCTGGGGGCCTTGATTATCTCCGGCTGCGGCGCGGCGGGGGCTTCGGCGCTGCCAATGCGCGCGGATTCGGCGCACAGCTTCCCCCGAGCCCCCTCGCCGTCGCCATGCATTGATCGAACGTGTAGTAGCCGCAATCCCAGCCGCCATCGCGTCCGCCCATATTCGCGCACCAAGGCGCGGCCTGGGCCCAATCGGCTTTTGCCGCGGTCCCCGACGCCAACCCCGCGCTGGCAAGTACGCCAAGCGCGGCGGCGATCTTCAGCGCGGGCAGGCGGCAGCACCGATCGAATGCCATGGAATCACCCAGAGAGTTGCCTTGAGACAGCATGATGACGCGTTCTTGCATCGCTCGCAATCTTGCCCAACAGATGGCCGCCGGCGGGCCGGAACGGGCGGCTTGTCACGCCGGGCTCCGCGGAGCAAACTTAAGCTCAAGGCGAAGCCAAAGGAGAGGCGATATGAGCATGAGCGTCGGTGTGCTCGACCATTACAACGTTTCGACCCGCAAGCTTGGCGACACCGTTCGCTTCTACGAGGAAATCCTGGGCCTGGTGAACGGGCCGCGGCCGCCATTCGATTTCCCAGGGGCGTGGCTTTACAGCGAAGGCCGACCGGTGCTGCATCTCAACGATATCTCACCCACCGACCAGCCGCAGCGTCCGGATTCAGGCGTCATCGACCACGTCGCCTTCGGCAGTCGTGGTTTTGAGGCGATGAAGCGGCATCTCGCGCAAAAGGGTGTCTCGTTTCGAGTCAATGAGGTGCCGAATAGCTCGCGCCGCCAGATCTTCGTCAACGATCCGAACAATGTGCTGATCGAGCTCAACTTCGACGTCGCGAACGAGCCGGCCGCTGCCTAGACGTGGCGTAACCGCGCGGCGGGCGCACGCATCCGGCGCCGATTTCCTCTCGCCACGTTCTCCGCAATGAAACGCGGCAGCGCGAACGCTGCCACGTGCACCTCCGGCGTCCAATATTTGGTCTGAAAGCGACCGGCCTTCCGGTAGCGTTCGGCGATGGTCTTGACCGAAGTCCGGCGCAATCCGGGGTCATCGGTGGCCCAACCCATGGCCATATGGCCGCCGACATAGGTTGGGATCGCCGCGATATAGCAGTACCCATCTGCGAACAGTTTGCGAAACTTCACGACGGTCGACGAGAGTTCACCCGGTTGAAACATCGGCACGCCGCTCTGCGTGACCATAACGCCACCCGTAGTCATGCAGCGTTTGCAGGCGGCGTAGAATTTCTGGCTGAACAGCACCTTGCCGGGCCCATGCGGATCGGTGGAGTCGACGATGATGACGTCGAAACGCCGATCGGTCTTGGCGACGTAGGCCATGCCGTCCGCAATGATCAGATCGAAGCGCTTGTCGGCGAGGACCGGCGTGGTGAATTCCGGAAAATGCTGTTTGGAAAACTCAACCACGGACGCATCGATCTCGACCTGGGTGAGGCGCTTGACCGACTTGTGCTTGAGCACCTCTTCTGCAATGCCGCAGTCGCCGCCGCCGACGATCAGCACCTCCCTGACGTCTCCGTGGGCAAGGATCGGCACGTGGGTCATCATCTCGTGGTAGACAAACTCATCCGCGGTCGTGACCTGGGTCGCGCCATCGAGCATCAGGACCTTACCGAAGAATGGATGCTCGAAAAGCACGAGATGCTGATGCTCGGTCTGCGCCTCATAGAGCACCCGCTTGGCCTCATAGGTCATGCGGAAACCGAGGTCGTCGAACAACGTCTCGGGAATCTGGCGTTTTGCGGCCATGATGGACATCAAAAAACAAACGATGGCGACGGGATCTCCGTCGTCCGTGCCCCGTCGTCGGTCGCCTGCCTAGGGGGCTCGCCCGCGCAGAATTTCGTTGACGTCAACGCGCTTGGCCTTGAAAGCCTCCCGTAGCACCGGGATGCAGGCGTCTGGGGAAGCTTTGCCGCACATGAACACATCAAGCGCCGCAAAGCCTGCGTCGGGCCAAGTATGGATCGAAATATGGCTCTCGGCCA
>DASSJW010000841.1:0-4138 GCA_035690995.1 Xanthobacteraceae bacterium | reverse complement strand
GCCCGCGCATGACGCGTTGATAAAGCGATCAGGCGGCGCGCTGGTCATGCACGTGCTGCTCGAGATAGGCCGCGAACCCTTCCGCCGTCGCGGCGACGCGCGCATAGCCGGCGAGGTGCACCGCGTCGGGCGGATAATGGTCGGCAAGCCCGAGCGGCCACGCGCCCTTCGCCACCACGGCGACGGCGTCGAGGTAGAAGCCGCCGAGCGCGCCGGCCGCCAGCCAGGGATCGTCGAACAGATTTCCCTCGTGCAGCTTCTCCACCGTCACCACCGTCGTCTTCGCGGCATGCGCCATGGTCGCGAGCTCGCGGTCGCGGCCGATCCAGACATTGCCGTCGCGGTCGGCGAGCGGCGCGTGGAAGAGCGCCACGTCCGGCCGCATCGCCGGCAGCAGCACGATCGGATCGTTTTCATCGAACGGGTTGTCCGCGACCTTCCAGTCCGGCCGGTGCGCCAGCAGGTCAGAACCGATGAGGCCGCGCAGCGGCATGAACGGCACGCCCTTTTCCGCCGCCTGGAACGCGGCGTGGAGCGCCGGGCAGGTCGCATCCTTCACCTGGATGGTGCCGGCCATCACCGCCGCGGTGAAGCGCGGCGCCGGGCCGAACTCGCCGAGGCTGACGGCGGAGGTCTCGATGCTCTCGACGCAGCCGGCGCCGATGAGAAGGTCGGCCTGCAGGCTCGACGTCGGCAGCGCAACCAGATGCAAACGCTTGACCCCGCGCCGGATCAGCGCGCGGGTTGCCGCCATCGCCACGCCGGAAACCTCGCGCGGCACCGCCAGCACGCAGCCGTCGGTGATGGGCGCAAGCGCTTCATCGAGCGAGCGGACGATCATAACGGGAAGTATAGCACAGATACCGCCACGGACCCGGTGCGCTCCCTCTCCCCATTTGGGGAGAGGGAGTAGACCGAGCCAACCGCGAAGCCAACGACCTCAATCGGCACCCTTACGACAGCGCCTGCTTCACCCGGTCGGGCGAGAACGGCACCCGGCGGATGCGCACGCCGGTGGCGTCGAAGATCGCGTTGGCGATCGCGGCCGCGACCGGACGGATCGACGGCTCGCCCGCGCCCGTCGGCGCGATCTCCGGATGATCGATCAGCACCACGTCGATCGCCTCCGGCGTCTCGGTGATGTCGAGGATCGGATAGGTCATCCAGTCGACGGTGGTCACGTTCTTGCCGTCGAACTTGACCTCCTCCCACAAGGTGCGGCTCACGCCCTGCACGATGTTGCCTTCGATTGCGTATTTGAGACCGTCGGGGTTGATGATCTGGCCGCAGTCGTGGGCGACCGCAAACTTGCGCGCGAAGATCTTGCCGGACGAGCGGTCGATGTCGACCTCGGCCACGATGGCGACGCGGGTGCCGTTGCGTTGCGAATAGGCGATGCCGCGGCCGCTCACCTTGCTGCCGGCCTGGTCCTTGCGCGGCGACGGCCGCGACTGCCATGCCGCCTTCTCCGCCGCCGCTTTGATCACCGCGATGTCGCGCGGGTCCTTGACGTGACGCAGCCGGAACTCGATCGGATCGAGGTTGAGCGCCGCGGCGACCTCGTCCATGAACGACTCGCTGGCGAAGTGGATCTGGGGTCCGACCGGATCGCGCAGGTGCGCGCCGCGCAGCGGGGAGGCGCGGTCGAGCAGCGGCGGAATGGTCTCCCACGCCAGACGCTTGTTGGCGAACTGATAGGACTCCGCCGGCACGCCGAAGCCGTCGCCCGGCTTGAGCTCCACGCCCATGAACTGGCCCGCCAGCGTATCCCAGGGCTTGCCGCCATTGGTGTTGACGTCGATGCGCGAGAAGCCCTTGCTGGTGAACTCGTAGGCGATGACGTTGCCCGCGGCGTCGATGGCGGCGCGGGCGCGGTGGATGGAGGCCGGGCCCTTCGGGTCCCAGCCGGTCGCCTGGTCGCGGGTGTATTGCACCCGCACCGGCTTGCCGACCGCCTTGGCGAGGATGGCGGCGTCCGCCGCCGCATCATCGGCGTCGCTGCGGCCGTAAGAGCCCGGACCCGTCACCCAGATCGCGTGCACCTTCTCCTTGGGGATGCCGAGCGAGAGCGCGATGCCTTCCTGCACGAAGTGCGACTTCTGCGAGCCGGTCCAGCAGGTGACATTGCCGTCCTTGATCTCGACCACGGCGCAGGCCGGCCCCATGCAGGCATGGGACTGGAACGGCCATTCGTACTCGGCCTCGATCACCCGCGCGGCGGTCTTGAAGGCGTCGTCGACATTGCCGGTCTGCTTGTTGTCGACCTCGCGCTTGCGCACCGGCGCCTTGCGGATGTGGTCGTAGAGCGCGGCCGATTCCGGGAACGGCGGCTTGGCGTCCGACCATTCGACCTTGAGCTGCTGCGCCGCCTTGATCGCGTCCCATTCCTTGTCGGCGACCACGCCGAGGAAGCCCTTGTCCAAGACCACCCGGGCGCCGGGAATGTTCTTGATCGAACTTTCGTCGACTTTCACCGGCACCGCGCCGGCGACCGCCGGACGCAGCATGCGGCCATGCACCATGCCCGGCACCTTGATGTCGGTGCAGAAGTCCTCCTGCGCGTAGACCTTGGGCGCAACGTCCTCGCGATGGATCGGCTGGCCGACGATCTTGTAGTCCTTCGGATCCTTCGGCTTCGCCTTGCCGGGGGCGTAGAGCGTGTTGCCCCACTGCTTGTTCCAGTCGAGCTGGACGTTGAAGTAGCGCCCGCCGATCAGCTCGCCATAGGACGCCTTCTTCGACGCGTCGTTCTTGGCGTGCACGACGCCGTCGGTGACGGCGAGTTGGTCGGCCGGCAGGCCGAGCTTCGTCGCGGCCATCTCGACCAGCACGCGGCGCGCCTCCGCCGCGGCCATGCGCATCTGCTTGCCGCCGAACTGGATGCCGGTTGAGCCGGAGGCACCCCCCTGGTTCACGCTGGTTGCGGTGTCGCCCATGAAGACGGTGACGGCCTTGAACGGCACGTCGAGCTCTTCCGCCACCATCTGTCCGATGGCGACGAACAGGCCGTGGCCCATGTCCATCTTGCCGAAGAAGGCGGAGACGGTGCCGTCGGCGTTGACCGCGATGAAGGAGGACAGCTGGTCGGGCATCAGCGGCGGCTTGGTCGCGACCGCGGTGGCGTCTTGCGCGAACGCCCGCCCCAGGCCGAGGACGGTATCGCGCGCGACCGGCATCCCGACCGAAACCACCAATGCGCCGCCGGTCTTGAGCATGGCGCGGCGGGAGAACTGCGCGGCTTTTTCTTGTCTGGTCATGGTCGTCTCCCTCAACCCATCATCGCCGACGCGCGCTTGACCGCGCGCAGGATGCTCATATGCGTGCCGCAGCGGCATTTGAGGCCGGTGAGCGCGTCCTTGATCTCGGCGTCGCTCGGCTTTTTCTTCTGATTGAGGAGCGAGGCCGCCGTCATGATCCAGCCGTTGATGCAGTAGCCGCATTGCGGCACCTGCTCCTCGACATAGGCCTTCTGGATCGGATGCGGCTTTTCCGGCGTGCCGAGGCCGGCGAGCGTCACGACCTTGCTGGTGCCCACCGCCGAGACCGGCGTGACGCAGGAGCGCACGGCTTGCCCATCGACATGCACGGTGCAGGCGCCGCATTGCGCGAGACCGCAGCCGAAATGCGGATTGTTGAGCCCGAGGTCGTTGCGCAGCGCGTACAGCAGCGGCATGTCGGGATCGGCGTCGATCGTCTGGACCTTGCCGTTCACGTCGAGGTCTATTCGAGCCATGGATACGGGTCTCCCTTGGGATTCGCGTCGGATGCGGCCGGCAAATTGCGCGGAACCAGGCTTCGCGCGCCGGCCGTGCATTTCGCCGCAATTGCGAATTGTTCTAGTGTGGCCAAGCTAGTCCAACCGGCGGCGCAGGGAAACACCCCCCGCGCGGGTTTCTTGGCGCGCGACGCCGTGCGTTCATTTCGGCGACGTTCGCTCTCTCGCCTCATGGTGAGGAGCGCAGAAAGGCGCGTGCGTCTCGAACCATGAGGCCCGAGTGGTGGCCGCCCATCCTTCGAGACGCCCGCTGCGCGGGCTCCTCAGGATGAGGCGGTCAAACATATCGCGCGCGTCGTCGAACCACTCGCGCTTCTCCATCTCAAGATGTCAAACAGCAATCAGGTTCCTCTTCTTTCTCTT
>DASSJW010000840.1:0-6296 GCA_035690995.1 Xanthobacteraceae bacterium | reverse complement strand
CAGGAGCCGTCGGTTTTCGATGCTTGGCCCTGGGCCGGGTCTCGCTACGCTCGCCCGGGACACGAGAGGTGATCGCTACGCCGTCTTGCCGAACCGGTCGTCGAGCGCGTAGCCCGCGCCGCGCACGGTGCGGATCGGGTCGGTCTCGTGGCCGCGGTTGAGCGCCTTGCGCAGGCGGCCGACATGCACGTCGACGGTGCGCTCGTCGATATAGATTTCGCTGCCCCACACGCCGTCGAGCAGCTGTTCGCGCGAGAACACCCGGCCCGGCCGTTCCATCAGGAACTCGAGCAGGCGATATTCGGTCGGCCCGAGATCGATCGGGCGGCCGCTGCGCGAGACCCGTTTCTTCTCGCGGTCCACTTCCAGATCCCCGAACGACAGCACGTCGGCGAGCCGCTCGGGCAGCGCGCGGCGCAGCAGCGCGCGCACGCGCGCGCTCAGTTCGGGCACCGAAAACGGCTTGACGATGTAGTCGTCGGCGCCGGTGGCAAGGCCGCGCACGCGCTCGCTCTCCTCGCCGCGCGCGGTCAGCATGATGATCGGCAGTTGCTTGGTCTCGGGCCGCGCCCGCAGCCGGCGGCAGAGCTCGATGCCGGAAAGACCCGGCAGCATCCAGTCGAGGATGATGAGGTCGGGCGCCCGCTCCTTGAGCAACAAGTCCGCTTCGTCGCCGCGCGGCACGGTCTCGACGCCATAGCCTTCCGCTTCGAGGTTGTAGCGCAGGAGGAGCGTCAGCGCCTCCTCGTCTTCCACGATCAGGATGTTGGCCTTCATCCGCTCAGCGTCCCTTCATCATTTCTCCGCGGCCAGCGTGGTGAAGGCGGTAGTGTCGCCTTTCGGCCGCTGGTCGGCGATGGCGTGGCCCTCGATCATGTAATAGACGGTCTCCGCGATATTGGTGGCGTGGTCGCCCATGCGCTCGATGTTCTTGGCGCAGAACATGAGGTGGATGCAGAACGTGATGTTGCGCGGATCTTCCATCATGTAGGTCAGGAGCTCGCGAAACAGCGAGGTGCACATGGCGTCGATCTCCTCGTCGCCGTTCCACACCACCATCGCCTTCTTGAGATCGTGCCCGGCATAGGCGTCGAGCACCTCCTTGAGCTGGGCGAGGACGAGCGCGCCCATATGCTCGACGCCGCGGATCAGCTTGGGAGGGTGAAACTCGCCGTCGAGCGCCAGCACACGCTTGCCGATATTCTTGGCGAGGTCGCCGATGCGTTCGAGGTCGTTGGAGACGCGTAGCGCACCGACGATCTCCCGCAGATCGACCGCCATCGGCTGCCGGCGGGCGATGGTCAGCACGGCTTTTTCCTCGATCTCCGCCTGCAGCGCGTCGATGCTGGGATCTCCGGCCACGGTGCGCTGCGCGCGGTCGGCGTCGCGCCGCGCCAGCGCATCGACCGCATCGGCGATCTGCCTCTCGGCGAGACCGCCCATCTCCGCCACCATCCGGGTGAGCTCTTGGAGGTCGACGTCGAAGGCTTTGGCGGTGTGTTCGGGCATTGCCATCTACTTCATCCTGACTGGCGTACCGCGCGATCTAGCCGAAGCGGCCGGTGATGTAGTCCTGCGTGCGTCGATCGCTCGGCGCGGTGAACATCTTGCTCGTGGTGTCGAACTCGATCAGCTCGCCCAGATACATGAAGGCGGTGAAATCGGAGACGCGCGCCGCCTGCTGCATGTTGTGGGTGACGATCACGATCGTGTAGTCCTCTTTGAGCTCGTCGATCAGCTCCTCGATCTTGGCGGTGGAGATCGGGTCGAGCGCCGAGCACGGCTCGTCGAACAGGATCACCTCGGGCTGGACCGCCACGGTGCGCGCGATGCACAGGCGCTGCTGTTGCCCGCCGGACAGGCTCAGCCCATTGGCGCTGAGCTTGTTCTTGACCTCGTCCCAGAGCGCGGCACGGCGCAGCGAGGTTTCCACCCGTTGGTCCAGATCCGCCCGCGGCAGCTTTTCGTATAGCCGGATGCCGAAGGCGATGTTCTCGTAGATCGACATCGGGAACGGGGTCGGCTTCTGGAATACCATGCCGATCCGGGCGCGCAACAGGTTGAGATCCTGCTTGGGCGAGAGAATGTCCTCGCCGTCGAATAGGACCTCGCCCTCGGCGCGCTGGTTGGGATAGAGATCGTACATCCGGTTGAGGACGCGCAGCAGCGTCGATTTTCCGCAGCCCGACGGCCCGATGAAGGCCGTCACCTTGTTCTGGTAGAGTGGAAGGCTGATGCCTTTCAGGGCCTTGCTGGTTCCATAGTAGAAATCGAGGTTTCGGATCGACACCTTCTCGGCGAGGCCGACGGTGCTGATCGGCGCCTGCATGACGGTAGGGACGGCGACCGAGGCGGAGGCGACACTCATGATGATTTTCTCGACGCGGAAAGGGTGCGCGCGACGATCGAGAGCGCGAGCACGGTGAGGGTGATGATCAACGCCCCGGTCCAGGCGAGCTTCTGCCATTCCTTGTACGGCGACAGCGCGAACTGGAAGATGACGGTGGGCAGGCTCGCCATCGGCGCGTTGAGATTGGTGCTCCAGAACTGGTTATTGAGCGCAGTGAAAAGCAGCGGCGCGGTCTCGCCGCTGATGCGGGCGATCGCCAGCAGCACGCCGGTGACCATGCCGGCCTTCGCCGCGCGGTAGCAGACCCGCATGATGGTGAGCGCCCGCGGCAGGCCGATGGAGGCGGCGGCCTCGCGCAACTGATCCGGCACCAGCATCAGCATGTCCTCGGTCGTGCGCACCACCACCGGGATGACGATCACCGCCAGCGCGACCGCGCCCGCCAGGCCGGAGAAATGGCCCATGGGCGCGACCATGACCTCGTAGACGAACAGGCCCACCACGATCGACGGCGCGCTCAGGAGAATGTCGTTGATGAAGCGCACGACCATGCTGAGCCGGTCGTGGCGGCCGTATTCCGCCATGTAGGTGCCGGCCAGGATGCCGATCGGCGTACCGATCACCACGGCGAGGACCGTCAGGATGAGGCTGCCCACGATCGGGTTGAGCAGCCCGCCGTCGGCGCCGGGCGGCGGCGTCATCTCGGTGAACACCGCGAGCGAGAGGCCGGAGAATCCCTGCCAGAACAACTCGCCCAGGATCGCCACCAGCCAACCGAGGCCGAGCAGGGTGGCGCCGACCGAAAGGCTCATCATGACCGCACTGCGGCGGCGGCGGGCGCCGTACAGCGCACTCCTGCTTCTCGCGTTAATTTTCCCGTCGTTGCTGCGCATGACGTCACTGCTCATGGCGTCACCCGATCCGGCGTTCGATGCGCAGCAGCAGATAGCGCGCCGCCGCGAGCACGATGAAGGTGATGACGAACAGGATCAGGCCCAGCGCGATCAGCGAGGAGGTGTAGAGGTCCCCGACCGCTTCGGTGAACTCGTTGGCGATGGTTGCGGAGATCGTGGTGCCCGGCGCCAGCAGCGAGGCGGAAATCTTGTGCGCGTTGCCGATGACGAAGGTCACCGCCATGGTCTCGCCGAGCGCACGGCCCAGCCCGAGCATGACGCCGCCAATGACGCCGACCCGCGTATAGGGGAGCACGACGTTGCGCACCACCTCCCAGGTGGTGCAGCCCACGCCGTAGGCCGCTTCCTTGAGCACCGGGGGAACCGCATCGAAGACGTCGCGCGAAATCGAGGTGATGAACGGCAGCACCATGATGGCGAGGATCAGCCCCGCCGTCAGCACGCCGATGCCGTAGGGCGGGCCGGCGAACAGCACCGACAGCCCGGGGATATTGCCCAAGGTCGCGATCAGGAACGGCTGCAGGGTCTCCTGCAGGAACGGCGCGAACACGAACAGGCCCCAGATGCCGTAGATGATGCTGGGGATGCCGGCGAGCAGCTCGATGGCGATCCCGATCGGACGCCGCAGCCACATCGGGCACAGCTCGGTGAGAAACACCGCGATCAAGAGCCCGATTGGGACGGCGATCAGCATGGCGATGAACGAAGTGACGAGCGTGCCGTAGATCGGCGCCAGCGCACCGAACTTCTCGGTGACCGGATTCCAGCGCTGCTCGAGCAGAAAATCGAGGCCGAACGTGCGCAGCGCCGGCAGCGAGCCGTCGATCAGCGAAAACATCACCCCGCCAAGAATGATGAGAACGCCGATCGCCGCCGTCTTGGTCAGCAGGCGAAACACCTTGTCGCCCAGCCGCAGCCGCTCGATCACCTTGGCGCGCGACGACACGCCGGACATGGCAGCCGCTTCACCGGGCAAGGCAACATCAACCACGGGAGGTCTCCCGGCAGGTCCCATCGTCGACTCCCTGTCTGCCGATTCGATCAGGAGCCGACTCAAGCGGCGCGGCGGCCGCGACACAAGGCATGGTTTTCAGACAAAACCGGAAGGGTGGAGAAGGCGCCTTGCAGCGCCTCCTCCAGCGACAGCCATCAATGGCTGGCTGCATAGAGTGGTTTGCCGGACGCGTCCTTGATCTGTGCCGCCCACACCTTCTGGATGGCGGTCACGACATTGTCCGGCATCGGCACATAGTCGAGGTCCTCGGCCATTTTGTCGCCCTTGGCGTAAGCCCAGTTGAAGAACTTGAGCGCCTCGGCTGCCGCTGCCTGATCCGCCGGCTGCTTATGGATGAGAATGAAGGTCGCCCCTGCGATCGGCCATGATCCGGCGCCGGGCTCGTCCGTCAAAATAACGTAGAAGCCGTCGGCCTTTTCCCAATCGGCACTGGCGGCCGCCGCTTGGAAGGACGCACTGTTCGGCTCGACCGTCTTACCGTCCTTGTTGATCATGCTGACTGTCGTCAGCTTGTTCTGCTTGGCGTAGGCATACTCGACATAACCAATCGAGCCTTTGGTGTTGCCGACATTATTGGCGACGCCTTCATTGCCTTTGGCGCCGATGCCGATAGGCCATTCCACCGAAGTGTTGGCGCCCACCTTATCCTTCCAAGCGGGGCTCACCTTCGACAGGTAATCGGTCCAGATGAACGTGGTGCCGGACCCGTCGGAGCGGTGGACGACGACGATCGGCTGGGCCGAAAGTTTGGCCGACGGATTGAGCTTGGCGATCGCTGGGTCGTTCCAGGTCTTGATCTCGCCCATGAAGATCTTGGCGAGCGTCGGCCCGTCGAGCTTGAGGTCACCCGATTTGACGCCCTCCAGATTGACCACTGGAACGTCGCCGCCGATCACGGTCGGGAACTGAACCAGGCCGGCCTTGCTCAACTCCTCGGGTTTGAGCGGCATATCGGTGGCGCCGAAGGTGACGGTCTTCGCTTGAATCTGCTTGATGCCGCCGCCCGAGCCGATCGACTGATAGTTCAGCCCGGCGCCGGTCTCTTTCTTGTAGGCGTCGGCCCACTTGGCATAGATCGGATAGGGGAAGGTGGCGCCGGCGCCGGAGATGTCCACGGCGAGGGCGGGTGCGATCGCGGCAGCGGCGATCACTCCGGCTGCGGTCAGTGTGCGGAAAAGTTTCAAATTGCTCTCCTGTTGATCGAGACGAAAACGGGAGCCGACGCAGGCTGGTGCCCACGGCTCGGATCTTGGCGTCCCTGGTTACGGTCGATGGGGTCTGACTTAGCAACACGCCCGAGGATGGCCGGTCTTACACGTCCAGTAGCGGCCCATTCCGCGGCTGCCCGCATCCCTACGCGTCCCATGTCATCGATATATGATCGCTCCATGACAGTTGGATGACAGGCTAAGTCCTTGTGGATTCTTGGAGATTTTCCAGCACCGGGAAAAGCCCCCGCAAAACCCCTATGTATTTGTTAACCGCACGATCTCGCTCGCCGGCGCGGCAAAATCGCCCAGCTTTGAAGGACGCGAATCGCGGCCTGTCGAATGCAACGACGTGCTCCGCTCGCGCCGCCCGTCATTCCGGGGCCACCGATCTCGGGGGCACCCGAGATCGGAAGTTGATGGGTGCCCAGATCGGCAACAGCCGACACTGAATGCGAAGCGAGCGAGCCTGGAATCCAAACGTGCTGGCGGTGGTCACCGTGAAATGGCAACGAGCGGCTTGCCGTCCGCGCCCTTGATCTCAGTCGCCCATCGCTTCTGCACGGCGCCGATCACGCGCGCCGGCATCGGGACGTAAATCGAGCTCTTCCGCCATCCGGCCGCCGTTGGCGTAGGCCCAGTTGAAGAATTTCAACGCCTCGCCCGCCGCCGCCGGATCGGCCGGCTGCCTGGGCATGAGGACGAAGGTCGCGCTGGTGATCGGCCAGCTCTCCGCGCCGGATTCGTTGGTGAGGATGACGCCGAAGCCGGGGCTTGTGTCCCAATTCGCATTGCTGGCCGCGGCTGCG
>DASSJW010000839.1:0-9749 GCA_035690995.1 Xanthobacteraceae bacterium | reverse complement strand
CCGCCCCTGGGCACCATTCTTTCTATTCACAGCCTATCCGTGGTTCGATTCCGCGGTGCCGTCGCGGGAGCGGTAGGATTGAGGTGACGTAGTCTCCGCGGTGTTCAACCTCGAATCATCCGGCGTCAGAGCGTCGGACTGGAGACCACGCCATGACAAGCGTTACCACGACGCCCGATTCTTCGCAGCCTGCAGCCGAGACGGCTGTTTATCTTTTCGACAACTGCTTTGATCCGATCGAAGGCGTGCCTGCGCGATCGGGTTCGCGAATTCATCCATGCCCATGATCGAGGGCGGGCTGGACATTGCGCTGGCGCGGCCGCTTACGCTCGCTATGCGGAATCGCCGAACGGCGAAAGGGGAGAGGCCTCCGGTCACCGCCACGGCCATCGGTCGATGCGCAACCGCCATGCCCCCTTGCACCAGACGACGAGCGCCATCTTGTTTCCGGCAGATCCGCCATCAGCAAATATGTGTTCGATGAATGGAAACAGTCGTTTCGCCAATTTCGTTTTTTGTCGATCGTAGCTGCCAGTTTGCAAACAGTTCCTCGCGACGATATTTCGACGGCGTATCGCATAGTCGTGAGAGTTCTAGGGACTTTCACGAGTGGCGGTGACTTAAACCTGTTTGATTCAGATCAAGGCGAGCGACGCCAACAGCGCGCATAAAGTGGCCCGTCAGATCCTCAAACGAGCAGGTTGTTACAGCGTCCACTCGGGCCTGACGGGGCGAGGCAAGAACGAGCGAGACATGGGTTCATGGCATAACCTGCTTGCCGTCGCATGTGTGACGATTTTACTTGGCGGCGACACCGCACGCGCGGATCCGGTTTCTCTTATCAGGTCCTACGTGGCCGCCGTCGATCAGGGCGATTGGAGCGAAGCGGCGGCGATTGGTGATCGGCTGCTGGAGTACCCAGCCGATGCATTGCAGATCAGCCCGGCCGAGCGAACCCAAATGCTGCCTTTGTTGGCGGAGACCGCGGGACGAGCCGGACAAGTTGCCAAGGCAATTGCTCTCTATCAAAGACTCATTGCGGAGATTGAGGCGCGCGACGGCTCGACGTCTTACACTCTCGTAGCACCGCTGGAGAAACTCGCCGAACTTTTGGCGGCCCAGGGGCGGCTCGAAGAGTCGGCCTCAGCCTATGATCTGGCGGTCGCGCTTTCTGAAGCCGAACTCGGCAGCGAGAATAGTGCACTACTACCTATCTACGAAGCGCGGCGTGCGATCGACCGCAAGAGGCTTGCAACTGCCTTCGAGAAGGGGGATCAGGTAAAGGCGCTGAAAAGCCGCCTCGCGCATGCGGATTCCATGATCAAGAAGCTCGGTGCGGATGCGCCGGCTCCTCGCCTGCGGCGCGACATCCGACCGCCAGCAAGCAGCCCGGACCCCAAGGATGCGCCCTTCCAGCTCGTGACCATTCACTACGGCACGAACCGAGTGCCCACCGGACGGTTGGAGCCAACTCAATTTTACGGCGATAAGCGCGGTCCGCTCATCCTGGGCGTCGCGACCGTGAGCGTGCCGAAGCTGCGTTCCATCGGGGAGATACCGTTGCCGCAAATGTGGCGCGGCGATTTCCGTCCCCAGGCCGCAAAGCACTTCATTCTGACGAAAATAGGCGCGTCGGAGTCGATAGAAGAATTCGCGGTCTCAGCGCGCGCGCAGATCGGCAAGTCGCAACGTCGCGAAGCGCTCGTGTTCATTCACGGGTACAATTCGGACTTTGAGAATTCAGCCTTCCGCGCAGCACAGCTTGCTGTTGATCTGGACGTCGACGGCGCCATTTTCATGTATAGCTGGCCATCCAAGGGTTCGCTATTCGGCTATGTCGCGGATGGCGCCCAAGTGATCCGCCCGATGGTACGCAGCCTTCAAGAATTCCTTAATATCGTTGTGCAGAAGACGGGCGCCCAGCGGATACACATAGTCGCCCATTCGATGGGAAACCGCTATCTGCTCGAAGCCCTCGAACTTATGGCCCGGGATGGTCGCGCGGGCGCACGAGAGCCAATATTCCAGCAGATAGTGTTCGCAGCGCCGGACGTCGATGCAGATGACTTTACCGATCGGGTAAAGGAGCTCGGATGGATGGCGCATCGGATGACTCTCTACGCATCGTCGAAGGATCGGGCGCTCCATCTGTCAAGCATCATCAACGGAGGTTATCGTCGGGCGGGCGACGCCGCGGCGCCCATTATCGTCGCCGGCCTCGACACCGTTGATACGACCGAGGTCGGCGGCGAAGGGCTGGGGCATGGCGATTATGCCGGCCGGGCGCTCGACGATTTCCGTGCCATTATCTGGCTGTCGTTGCAGCCGCACTCCCGGTGTCAGTTGCTCAGCAGAAGGAACCCGAGGGGTGGCGATTATTGGCAACTGACCAACGATGATATCGAAAATTGTCCACACGAAGCATTCCGGAGTGCGATTTCCCTCGTACGGTGGCTCGGTCGGGCGGACGCACTGAAATTTGTGCGCGCGAAAATCCGCGAAGCGAAAGACACGGCAGACGTCGCCCGCTACGCGGCAATGTTGCCGATATTGAATGCCGTGAAGTAACGAGCGCGTCACGTAACAAAAATACGCTCAACATTCAGCACGACTGACATCCGTTCAGATCGCTTGCAATCGCGCGTGCGGCCTCGTTTGCTCCTACTTCGGCACGACGCCGCTGTCCTTGATGATCCTCGCCCAGCTGGCGATCTCTTCAGGGACGTACTTATTCAGATATGCGGGAGTGCGGCGCTCGGGAGCGACGATCGCGGCGCCGACCTCGCGCAGCCGCGACTCGACGGCGGGCGTCTCGAGAGCCGACATGGCAGCCTGGGTCAGCTTCGCCGCGATCGGCTCCGGCGTTCCGGCCGGCGCAAAGATGCCGAGCCAGTAGTTGCCTTGAATGCCCGGGAGGCCCTGCTCGGCCGCGGTCGGCAGATGCGGCAGCAACGGCGAGCGCTGGTCGGTCAGCACGCCGAAGAACTTGATGGCTTTCGCCTCGATGTGCGGCAGTGCTCCCGCTGCGACCGGGCAATAGAGATCGAGGTTGCCGGCGATCATGTCCTGAATGCCGGCGGCCGCGCTCCGATAGGGCACGTGCGCGAGCGTCACGCCGATAGCGCGCATGACTTGCGCGCAGGCAAGATGCGTCGCCCCGCCGACACCCGAGGAGCCGAACTGCATCTTGTCCTGATTGGCCTTCATGTAGGGGATCAGCTCTTGCAGGTTGCTCGGCGGCAGGCCGTTGCGCCCGACCAGCACGAGCGGAAGCTCGACGGCGAGCGCGATCGGGACGAAATCGGTGGCGGGATTGTAGGGCGGCTTTTCGAACAGGGACTGGTTCTGAGCGAACGTATCCGCCCCTCCGATGACGATCGTGTAGCCGTCAGGAGCGGCGCGTGCCGCGCGCGCGGTGCCGATCGAGCCGCCAGCGCCGCCAATGTTCTCGACGATGATCTGCTGGCCCAGCGGTTCGGACATGCGTGCGATCAACAGGCGGCCGACGATGTCCACGCTGTTGCCCGGCCCGAACGGTACGATCGCCGTGATGTGTCTGGTCGGCCATTCCTGGGCCGCCGCGGCACCGAGCTGCGAGAGCATCAGCACGGCGGACGCGACGAGGCGGCACAAGCTCATCAGGTGGCTCCTGGCAAGGTGGAAGGTTGCGACCAGTCAGTCGGTCGGGCCAAGCTGCAAGTCTTGCTCGCCTCGATTGTCTGCTCTCCCGGCCACCACGCAAGGCCAAGATTCGAGCAAGGCACGCGCAGGCATTGAGCGATGCTTGATCGGTCTGTGGCCCGCGCGGACGCCGCGGCAGGGGAAGGGCGGCGGGCATGCCCTGTGCATCCGCATCGCCGCCGCGATTCAGGCACACTTCGCCGCGCTCAATCCCCCGTCAGGCCGGCGGCCTTGATGACCTTTGCCCACTTGGCGACGTCGGTCGCAATGATCGCGCCGAAGTCCGCGGGCGAGCCGGTTGCGGCCGGGCCGCCCAGATCCGCAAAGCGCGCCTGGATTGCGGGATCGGCCGCGGCCGCGTTGAGCTCGCGGTTGAGCTTGTCGATGATCTCGACCGGCGTGTTCTTCGGTACGACGAAGCCGCTCCAGGAGCTCGCCTCATAGCCCGGCAGGACATCCGCCAGCGGCGGAACGTCGGGCAGGTCCTTCGCGCGCGTGCTCGACGTCACCGCGAGCGCGCGCAGCTTGCCGCTTTTGACATATTGCAGCGAGGAGCCGGTGGTGGCGAACACCAGTTGCACCTGTCCCCCGATCAAGTCGGTCATCGCCGGCGCCTCGCCGCGATAGGGGATGTGCTGGAATTTGAGCCCGGCCATCATCTGAAAGAGCTCGCCGGCGACATGGCCGGTCGCGCCCTTGCCGCCGGAGCCCATATTGATCCGGCCGGGATCGGCCTTGGCATAGGCGATGAATTCCGACGCCGTCGCGGCCGGCACGCCCGGATTCACCAGCATGACCAGCGGCGAGCGGATCGAGACCGAGACCGGCGCCAGGTCGACCGAAAACTTGAAGCCGATATCGGGGTAGAGCGACTCGTTCACCGCGTTGCTCGAGTTGGCCATGAACAAGGTGTAACCGTCGGGCGGCGCGCGCACGGCCAACTCGGTGGCGATGTTGGTGGCGCCGCCGGGACGGTTCTCGATGATGAAGGGCTGGCCGAGCCGCTTGGCCAGCCATTGCGCCATCAGGCGCGCGGCGAGATCGGTCGTGCCGCCCGGCGAGACGGCGACGAGGACGCGGACCGGGCGGGCGGGATAGGCCTGGGCGTTCGCCGCACGCGACAAGGCCGGCAGCATCGCCGTGCCGGCGACCAGATGGAGAAAGCTGCGCCGTGATGGAGTCATGGAGATTCAACCCTAGCCGTGAATGTTACAGCACGCAGCCGGATGAAGCGACGAAGGCGTAGGGTGGGCAAAGGCGCCATGCACGATAGCTAACCCAACAAAAGCTCGCCAATGGCGCTGTGCCCACGCGTCGGCGCACGACGAGAGGTGAGGCAGAACGCGTGGGCACGGCGCGCACGCAAACCACCGGCATCGCGGAGTGCTCGGAGGACCGCGCGCCTTTGCCCACCCTACTCCGGGGTGTCATTCTGTCCGCTAGCCCCACAGCCGCTTGCTGGCGATGGCGGCGCCTTCGCTGAGCGCGCGGAGTTTCGCCCAGACGATGCTGTCGGCGACCATTGGGTCGCTGCGCACCGCGGTGCCGAAGCCGCAATCGACGCCGGCGATCAGCCGCTCGCGATCGATGATCCCGGCATAGCGGCCGATGCGCTGCGCGACCAGCCGCGGATGCTCGACGAAATTGGTGGTCGAATCGATCACGCCCGGAATCAGAATCTTGTCGTCGGGGATGTCGATATCCGCGAGGTCTTCCCATTCATGATCGTGGCGCGGATTGGCGGCCTCGATGCTGATGGCCTGCGGGCGCGCCTTGAACGCCAGATCGATGATCTTCAGGAGCGGCAGATCGTGGGTGTGCGGGCCTTCGTAGTTGCCCCAACAGATATGCAGCCGCATCCGGTCGGCGGGCAGCCCCTCGGTCGCCGCGTTGATGGCCGCGATGTTGCGCTCGGCGATCTTGCGGAACTGGTCGTCGGTCAAGTCGCGGTGCTGGTTGTTGCGCGCGGAGGCGAGGTCGGGCGCGTCGATCTGCAGCACGAAGCCGGCCTCCACGATCGCCCGGTACTCGGTCTTCATCACGTCGGCGAGCGCCTCCACATAGGCGTCCTCGTTCGGATAGTGCAGATTGATGATGAAGCGTGTGAGGATGCCGGGCGACGGCGCGGTCATGAAGACGTCGGTGGGATTGGATTTCTTCGCCGCGGACTTCAGGTTTGCCAGATCGCGGTCGAGCTCGCTGCGGTCCTTGTAGCGCGCCGGACCAGTGCAGCCGGGAAACGGCGAGTCGCTGAAATTTCTCCGCCTGGCGAAGTCTGGATGCGCCAGCAGGTCGCGCCCGATCATGATGTCGCGACCCTTCTCGGCGGCGCGCGGGTCCGGCTCGATGCCGCTGACACGATGCCGGATGTAGGTGGTATAGGACGGCTTGCTCATCTCGCCATCACTGACGACATCGATCCCCGCGGCGATCTGCTGGGCGACGATGTCGTCGACCGCCTTGGCGGTCTCGGCGGCGAAGGCGGCAGCGTCGATCGCCGCCCCGCGTTCGCGGTTGATCACGAGATCGATCAGCGGCTTCGGCCGCGGCAGGCTGCCCGTATGCGTCGTCAGGATTCGGTCCGTGCTCGTTTTCATTTGGTCCTTCCGATGGCGGGCAGATGATGCTCGATGATAATCGGGCGCGCAGGTCGTGGCCACTGGGAGTCGCCAGGGGCGGCGCAAAGGGCGCGATCGGCGCGGTGCGCAAAGAGGCGTGATCCGCGCGAACGACCGCAGCCGCTTACATCGACGCGCGACAATGCCGAGCGAACTTCAGGGACGATCCGCTTGATGACCGCACGCTCAGGTCGCACGCGGACTTCACATGCCGACCAGCGCCTTGAGCTTCCTGACCGCCTTCTTGCAGGCCGGATTGTTCTGGCTGTCCAGCGCCTGCGCGCGCGTCAGCGCGGCCTGGTAATTCGATCCCGCTTTCTGCTCCGCCCGCGCCATCGAGGACGGCGTGGGCTGTCGCCCCAGCTGGGCCCCGACCGACTGACGCGCGGTCGGACCGAACGGCGAATTGGGCTCGCTCAGGGCTTTTTCGATCTTCTGGATGTCGGCGGTGCAAGGTCCCGCATGGGCGCCGCCAAGACCAAGCGCAAGCATGGCAGCCGTGATCGCGACGACGGGCGTGATCCGGCCTGAACCAAAGGGCGCGCACATCGCACGTTGCGCGCGTCGGCTCCGATGGTGCTCCGGGAACGTCCGCATGCCAACGCCTCCGCCGCTACGTGTGGGGCTGATTGTGTGCGCTGAGCGCGCCCGCCGCCGGCAACGCTGCGCGTGCAAACGACGCACGCGTTGATCGACGGCGCTCTGACCCTTGAGTATCTTAGCTGCGAGCGCTCAGCGGCGGCAACGATTTCTGCCGCACGGGCCTGGGCGACGGACCTGGGCGCGGAGCGTGAGCTCCCGGCTTGTATTGTCACTTGGTCAACGGTCGTCAAAGCGACGCGCGATTTTCCCGCTCGGCAAGCACGGACGTTCGCCCGGAGGCCCGCGCTGCCGCAGACGCCGCTTTGCTGTCAGCTCGCTTGCTGGATGCGGGGCCCCGGCGCCACTTTCGGCGCCAGGAATTTGGAATCTTCCTTGTGCCACAGATGATCGCAGGCACAGAACGGACAGAACTTGCGCGCAAACGGCCCCGGAGACCGGGTGAATTCCTTGGGGTCGGCATCCATCCCCATGAACATGTAATGGCCGGTCAGCCGGCACCGGGTGATGACCTGGGCCATCGCACGCCTCCGCTTCATTGATCAGTCAGCGAGACAACATCGCTGATCGGGCAAAGTTCCGGAGCCGGCCGTCGCCCTAGCGCTTGCGCGCGGGATCATGCGCTGGCGGTATGTTGGCGGCGATCTCGGTAATCAGTTTCTTCAGGATGGCGTCGCCGAAGGTCTCATAGCTCTGCGCTGGCACCACGAAGGCGCCGGGGCCGCCGATCACGCTGTCGTAGTAGTAGCGGTCGAGATCGGGCTCGAGCGCGAGGATCGGCAGCCCGTTGATGCCGATCCCCGCCGCCACCGCCTCGTCGCGGGCGAGCGTGACCGGCCGGCCGCGATTGTTGGAGCCGTCGCCGGAGATGTCGATGACGCGCCGGCCGGCGCGAAACGGGCTGCGCGGGAACAGCGTCGCGGCGTGATCGATGGCGCCGCTGATCGAGGTGCCGCCGCCGAACAACTGGCGCGGCACTCGCTCGATCGCGGCGGCAAAGGCCGCCGCGCTGGGCTCGTCCCCGACCGCGCTCCATTCCGCCACCTGGACCTGCATCATCGGTCCCGTCCACTGCACCATGGTGACGGCGATCGCCTGGTTTGGTCCGGAGCGAATGGCCTGCAGCACGCGGGCGTGGCGGAAGGCCGCGACATAGCCGCGCTTCTGCAGGTCGAAGCGGATCTGATCGACGCTGCCGGACGCATCGACCGCGAGCACGAGCTGCAGGTCGACCGCGGTTTGCGCCGCCGAAGGCACGGACGTCGCACATGCAAGCAGCAGCGCCGCGGCGGCGAAGGCGAAGTTGCCGCGCATGTCTCGTGAACCTAGATGCGCTGCAGCGTGCACTCGGTCTCGATTGGAATTTTCACGTCGGCGGTGGGCGGACGCATGCGCCGCAGAATCCTGATCTGCTTGTAGCCCTGCTTGTCGCAGGCGATCTCGACGTCCTTGGGGTCGACGTCCTTGCCGAAGCCGGGGACCTTGTAGGCGCCGAGCGCGTCGGTGCGCGTGACGACACCGCCGCGGTCCTTGACCCCCACGGTCACCTTGGCATCGGGCATGGTCGAACCGTTGGTGTCCTTGACGAAGCCGAAATAGGACGGCCCTTCCTCTTCGCTGTTGTCGTCGTCGTCGCCAAATCCCGCTCCGCCTGCCCAGAGGGCAGTGGACAGGATGCAGGTCGCGCCCACGACAAGGCTCGCCAACGACCCGCGCCGACTCAGGACATTCATCCCCGGACCTCCTCGATGGCTCGCGGCGCGCCGCTTTATCCCGCAACCGGCCGTAGACCGCATCGCCGATTCCGCCGCGCGCCGCTGGCTAGGGAGCGATCCTAGCGCATCGGCGGCAGGGATTTCTACGTCGTCGAAGGGCAGCAGCACATGCGCGAAGCCATGCCAAGCAAGCCGCCAGCCACACCAGTCGGCCTGGGGGCTCCCCAAGCCCCATTGTTCATCGAGCGATGCTAACGGGTGTCGCAACACCCTCCACCGCGGTCCTCTTCCAACTCATGCTCGACGCGTAGCCGGTTCCCAAGAACCTGAGGCAGCTGGCGCTATAGGGCACGTTGTCGCTATCGGGGCATGGGGCGGCCGGCGCCGGGGAGACGAATTCGGCGGGCGCCGGCGGTTCGATAATGATGCGGTGACCGTGCTCGATCCAAAGCGCCCCGACGGCAATGGCAGTGAGGATCGCCGCAGGCGCAAGTTTCGAGACCATCTGCGTCCTCATCAACCGTGCCCGTGACAACGCCGGCGATCAAATCTTGCCGAAGTGGACACTAAGGATGGGTCCAGAATGGCATCAGCGTATAGGCCATAATGGGGATCGCCAACATCGGAAGCAGCCAGACCAGCGCCAGCGGGATTTTCCTTGTCACGCTTGCGGGAAGCATCGTGGCTCCAATACCTACGATAAGCCCTACGATGAGGACCGTCGCGACCCAGCCGTACCAATACATGGCCGGCCCCTCACCACTCCTGGCGGCCTCCCAGCCCCAGGCGAACCGGTTCGTAGCTGGATGGAAGGTGAAGAGCGGCAGGTTCAATAGCACACAGATCACGTACATCACCGGCGAGGTGATCGCCATCGCGACGGTGAATGCCCTCAACCTGGTTGATGAAGCCAATGATGATCTGGCCGGCGTTGCTCTGCTCGACGATGCTTGAGTTGTTGTGGTCGTGCTCATGATCCGAACCCCCGGACATTGTTGAGGACGTGGCCGACCAGAAACAGGAACCAGCACATGGTAGCTATCAGCACGGTCACCACTTTGCGTGCAATGTCGTAGTCCGGGTTGTGGGCGTTCTTCCAGAAATACCAGTAGGCCGGAAGCGTCACCAAGCCGAG
>DASSJW010000838.1:0-2430 GCA_035690995.1 Xanthobacteraceae bacterium | reverse complement strand
CGCCAACCGAGAGAAGCTGTTGCCGCACAACTTCATCAGCACGGACGGCTTCGGCATCACCGATGCGGCCCGCCGCTATCTGGCGCCGCTCATCGCCGGCGAAGCCTATCCGCCATTCAAGGATGGCCTCCCCGATTATGTGAAGCTGCAGAACGCACCGGTGCCCAAGAGACTGACCAGGGAATTCGCGGTCTGAAACAGCCGGTGTTCGGTTGCGCAGATCGACGACGATCATCCGCTCCGGCGCTCCGGTGAGCGGGAGAGGGAATCCCGACCGGCAGCGAAGGGCCGCCGGTCGCGGCACAGCACAAGCGTGTTTGCTCGTTCGGCTCGTGTCGGGGTACGAGGCGTGGGCCGGGCGGCACGCCCAAGCCATCGAAGGGACTGTGATCAGGGCCGCGGCTGTGCCCGGTTGGATCAGTTGGGCCAATCTCGGGTCCGGCGCCCATACGGCGCGGGCGCTGTCCGCCTCAATCACCCGCGCCGGGATTTGGTGAGAAGTATTGGAGTTTGTCCGGCTTCCCCTCCCACTCCTTAGAGTCGGGCGGGGGCGGTTTTTTGACCGTAATATTTGGCCAGATTTTCGCGTATTCTGCATTCAGCGACAGCCATTTCTCAAGCCCCGGCTCGGTGTCGGGCTTGATCGCGTCGACCGGGCATTCCGGCTCGCAGATCCCGCAATCGATGCATTCGTCCGGGTGGATGACGAGCATGTTCTCACCCTCGTAGAAGCAGTCCACGGGGCAAACCTCCACGCAATCCAACAGCTTGCACTTGATGCAGCTTTCGTTGACCACGTAGGTCAAATAAGCGTCCTTTCAGCAGATCGCAGTGGTGAACTCATTCATGCTGTCCGTCCGTCCCTCGCGGTGCTCGCTCTTGGCTGAAAATGGACGCAGAGGAGACCAGCGTCCGCCTTCTCGATTGGAACACCGAACAGTAGGCATTTGAGGGCCGAGGGGCTCGCGCTTGTCAGGTTGCAGCACATCTCTCCACCGAGGTGCGTGCAGTCCTGGCAAACACCGAAGCGCCGATGCGCCCCACTCGCAGCTACCGTGGTCAGCACCTGGTGCAGGGCGTGGTGCATCGCGGTTTGCTCTTTGGCGTCGAGCGAGTCCACGGCGCGCACCAGAACTTCGAACGGATCGCGCGCAAGCGCTTTCTTACCTTTGTTCGACAGTCGCAGACTGACGCTGCGCCCATCCGCCTCGGATTGCTGTCGGACCAAGTACCCAGCTGCCTCGAGCGCCTTAATGGCTTGCGATGCGGTGCCACGGGTGGTCGCTTGAAATTCCGCGAATGCCGACGGGGTCCGGGAGAACGAGTTCGCGCGGGCGAGGAAGCGCAGCGCCATCCATTGGGCAGGGCTGAGTTCGCCGTCATAGCCCTCGGCTTGCACGAGCCGGCCCACCAGCAGCAAGAGCTCCGCCGTTTCGCGCGCTGACATGATTGCCTCTCGAGCATAATAGCGTTTCGAAATCAACTTGACAACCGATTGGATGCTGATAGTTTCGTTTCGAAACTAGTTGGAGGGCTTGATCATGGCCCCCACCGCGGCCCCGCCGACCCTTACGGCCGAACCCGGCTTCACCCATTATCTCGAGGAAATCCGGCGGTTCCCGATGTTGGAGCGCCAGGAAGAATACATGCTGGCCAAGCGCTGGCGCGAGCACGGCGACCGCGCTGCGGCGCACAGGCTCGTCACCAGCCATCTGCGGCTCGTGACCAAGATCGCCAGGGACTATCGCGGCTACGGCCTGCCGATCTCCGAGGCGATTTCGGAGGGCAATGTCGGCCTGATGCAGGCGGTCGAGCGCTTCGAGCCGGACAAAGGCTTCCGCCTCGCCACTTATGCCATGTGGTGGATCAAGGCGGCGATCCAGGAATACATCTTGCGCTCGTGGTCCCTGGTGAAAATGGGCACCACGGCGAATCAGAAGAAGCTATTCTTCAACCTGCGCAAGGCCCAGAGCAAAATCTCTATCCTCGACGATGGCGATATGCGGCTGGACCAGGTGAAGATCATCGCTCGGCGGATCGGCGTCACCGAAATGGACGTGATCTACATGAACCGGCGGCTCAGCGGCGACGCCTCGCTCAACGCCGCGATCCGCGAGGACGGCAATTCCGGCGAGTGGCAGGACTGGCTGGTGGACGAATCCCCGGACCAGGAGACGACGCTTGCCGCCAGCGAGGAGTTCGATAACCGCCGCAAGACGCTGTCCCATGCGCTCACCGTGCTCAACGAGCGCGAGCGGCGCATCTTCGAGGCGCGGCGGCTGGCCGATAACCCGATCACGCTCGCGGACCTTGCCGAGGAGTTCGGCGTCTCACGCGAGCGCGTGCGCCAGATCGACGTGAGCGCCTTCGAGAAGGTGCAGAAGGCGGTGATGGGCGAGAAAGGACCGTAACCACAGTGAAGCTGCTCGG
>DASSJW010000837.1:0-6534 GCA_035690995.1 Xanthobacteraceae bacterium | reverse complement strand
GGTTGGCATAGGTCTTGTCGTTGGGCGAGGCCGCGACGTTGAGCGTGATGGCGTAAAATATCTGCGCTTCGTCGTCGGCCGGATAGCGCTGCGCCAGCGCCTCCATCGCCTTCAGATACGCCTGCACCCGCGCGCCATGGGGGATCTTGTCGTAATCGGTATAGAACACCAGCAGCGCATCGATGAAATCGCGCTCGCGGTCGGTCTTGGCGCCGACCGCCTTCGCCTTCTGAATGGCGGCCAGCCCGAGCGGCAGATTGGGTGCCGGCGTCGGGTTGTGCGGGTTGTTGAGCAGGCTGAGCGCGATGCCCCAATAGGCGATCCCGCATTCCGGATCGGCCTTGAGCGTCTCCTCGAATATCTCCTTGGATTCGCGATACCAGAACGAATGCTGATATCGCATGGCCCGGTCGAACCGCCGTTGCGCCGTCTCGTTGCACGAGGTGGCGAAATGAATGGTCCCGAGTCGTTGGTCGGTTTCGTCTTGAGCGGACGCCGTCGGTCCGGACGACATCCAGGCCGTGGCCGCAACGGCCATGGCCGTCGCGATGGATGGCTTGATCATGTTCCCTCCTTCACCGGCGTGATCTGGTGGAACGGCGGTGGCGTGATGCTCTTAGGAACGGAGACGCTGCCGAGGGCACCTGCCTCAACGGGCTGGGCCTGAGCACGTCCTGCTGGCAGTTTTCAACTATTACACCATTTGCGGGTGCCGCGGTAGGGCGCGTTTGCGACGCCGGACCCGCCGTCCTTCATCAAACTGATGCGAATGATCGCGCGGCAAATGGGCCTAGGCGGAAAGGTTCCAATCAACTAGGTTGCGACGTAATTAAGCCAATACCGCCTCGCGTCGATCAAGAAAAATGCAGCGCCTATTCCGGAGTTGCCGGCCGGCGGCAGCGTGGCCGCGAGGTAGACCGGTCGATCAGAGGGGAGGGAGCTGTTCGGCATGAAACGGCGCCGCTTCGGAACGCCGCGCGCAAACGCGGCGGCGATTGCGCCGATGCCGGCATCGTGCGGTGCGCGAAGTTGGTTCGACAGACCAGGAGCTGACGATGGGAATTCTTGCTGACGTCCGCGATTGCGCGGTTCGGAGCGCCAGGAGCCGGATCGGCGCGATGTGGACACGGCGCGTGGCCCCCGGCGCCGCTCCTTCGTCGGTCGGCAGATCCGTTGCCGTGGTTTTCATCTGCGCCGCCGCGGTGCTGATGACGGCGGTCGCGGCGAACGCCAAGTCGAGCGGCAGGTCGAGCGCCAAGGCCAGCGCTGCGACGAAAGCACCCGCGCTCGATGCGCAAGCCATCAATGCCGCCACACTGGCGGCGCCGTCCGGCAAAGGACGCGCCCGCACCTCTGCGCCGAGCGCGGCCGCGGTCATCAAGTCCGAGGTGCTGCTCGATCGCGCCGGCTTCTCGCCGGGCGTGATCGATGGCAAGACCGGGACCAACAATCAAAAGGCGGTCGCTGCGTTTCAGGATGCCAACGGCATCAAGCCGAGCGGCCGTCTCGACGCCGAGACGTGGGATCGCCTGACCGCGACATCCAGCGACCCGGTCGTGGTCGAATACGACATCCAGCCGGCCGACGTGAAGGGCCCTTTCAACAAGACCGTCCCAAAGACACTGGAGAAAAAGGCCGAGCTCAAGACGCTCAATTTCACCAATCCGCGCGAGCTGCTGGCGGAGAAATTCCACGTCGACCCGGCGCTGTTGTCGGCGCTCAACCCGAAGGTGTCGTTCGACACCGCCGGCACCAAGATCATGGTGCCGAACGTCGCCAAGAAGCCGTCGCAGGCGAAGGTCGCCAAGGTCGTGGTGGACAAATCCGCGCGCACGGTTCGCGCATTGGACGGCGACGGCAAGCTGATCAGCTTCTATCCGGCGTCGGTCGGCAGCGAGGAGCGGCCGGCGCCGAACGGCACGCTGCCCATTCGCTCGGTCGCGGAGAATCCGACCTACACCTATCGCCCCAAGCTCAAATTCAAGGGCGTGAAGGCGACGAAGCCCTTCACCATCGCGCCCGGCCCCAACAATCCGGTCGGCAACACCTGGATTGATCTCGGCGACGGCTACGGCATCCACGGCACCCCCGAGCCGCAGAATATCGGCAAGACCGAATCCCACGGCTGCGTGCGTCTCACCAATTGGGACGCCGAGGCGCTGGGCAAGATGGTCCGCAAAGGGATCAAGGTCGAGTTCATCAACTGATCGTGCGGCCCGGCGCTTGCCCGCCTCGCGCGGGCGAGCGCGCCGACTGGGCTTGCCGCGCGGGCTGCATCAACCCGCGCCACCCGGCTTCAGTCGGGCACGCGCTTATTTCGGCAGCACCAGTTGGTAGACCGTGTTCGAGGTCCCTCCGTCCGGCGGCGGATTGAAGACGTGCACCGCGACCGAGCGATAGCCGATGATCCCGGTGTTCTGCGCAGGCCCGGGCGGGCTGAAGGGGTCGGGGGACGCGCGCGCCACGGCGCTCGCCGGCAGATCGAACTCCAGAAGCTTTGGATTGCGGAACGTGGTCTTGACCGAGATGCCGTCGATCCGAACCAGCGACGTGGTGGTAAATCCGCTGCCCTCCAGCACCACGTGGACGGGCGACGATCCTTCCGGCACGCGATTGGGCTGCATCGCGCTGATCGTGGGCGCTAGGTTCGACGCGACGATCGGACGGGCGGGCCGGACCGACGTGAAATACTCGGGATGGTAGCCGAGTTCGACCCAGCGTCCGTTCTTCATCACCCGTTCGATCTTCTTGGTGTTGGAGATGTCGCTCATGGGATCGGCGCTCACCACGACGAGATCGGCAAAATTGCCGGGGCGGATGGAGCCGATTTTCGCAGGGCCGCGCGCCCCGTTCTTGCCCTGCAGCAATTCCGCCGGCCATGAGGTCGCCGCCTTCAGCGCTTGCATGGGCGTGAGGCCGGCCTCGACCAGCATCTCCATCTCGTGATGCATGCCGAGGCCCGGCGTTCCTCCCGCGATGGTATCCGTGCCGGCGTGAATCTTTCCTCCCGCCGCGACATATCTTCGGGTGAACTCGAGCACGTTCTGAAATCCGGCCTCGAATTCCTTGCGATCTTGCGCCGGCAGCCGGCTGATCCAGGGCGTGTTCTCGTAACGCGACGAGAAGTTCTTGATCTGCCGCTGCCGTCCGAGAATGCCGTCGACGACGTTGCGCGGAATATAGGAAAGGTCCGGATTGCTCAGCACGCGATAGTCCTCCAGCTCCCGCTGCAGGGCGCGCCGGCTCATGCCGCCCCATTCGTAGTGCAGCGTGGGATTGAGGTAGGCGCCGCGGCGCACCGCGTCCGCGATCATCGCATCGAGCCTGCTCCAGTCGGTCAGGAAGGTCGCCCAGGTCAGGAACTTGCCTTCCTTGAACGCAGCCAGCTGCTCCGGCGACATGACGGCTTCCGCGAAGCCCCAGATGTGCTCGATGATGTCCATGCCGTCGCGCACCGAGCCGGGCGCGTTGTCGGTGTGGCCGAAGATGATCAAGCCGGCTTTGTGGGCTTCGTCGGCCGCGATCGCATAGGCGCGGGAAGTCCGGTCGTTGTATTGCGCGAACCACGCGAAATCGGGGTCGTTCGCGAGCCAGGTCCGCACCATCTGGCGGATGTCGGCCTCCGCGGTGTCATTGGAGAGCTGCAACCGGCCGCCGGGATGAAAGAACCGCGGAAGGTCCTGGGCGTCCTGGCTCTTCGCGCGCAACGCCTTGGGCGCGTTCTCCAGCGCGACGATCGAGGTCACGCCGTGATTGATGAAGAGCTCGCCCATATAGTCTTCCCGGTGCACATGGGAATCGAACAGCCCCGGGATGATGAATTTCCCGCTGAGGTCGAGCACCTGCGTGCCCGCCGGCGCGGTGGCGTCCGCGGGCAGCACCTCGCGGATGGTGTTGCCCTCGATCAGCAGGGAGCGATCGCGCAGCGGCGCGTCGGCGACGCCGTCGATGATGGTTGCGCCTTTGATGAGAAGCGTCGCAGGCGCCTGCGCCCGGCTGTCGGGCGGCGCGGCAAGCGTGAGAAGAGCGGTGACGAGCAGGCATGGAACAGCGCGTGTGATGCGCATCTTGGGACCTCCCCTGGGCAGCGCGTGCCCTCATTGTTTCTCGTTGGCCGCCGGCTTTGATCCGTCGGAAAGGAGAGCCTATGGCCTGGCTGCGCCCCGATCCAGCGCTCCGAACGCGGGGTCGCTGGACAAGCGGCGCGGCCTGAGTAACGTTCGATCGATGGACAAGAGCGAGTTCAGCGTGCGCGAAATCCTGGCCGGCCGCGCGCCGGCGGATGCGCCGGTCACGGTCAAGGGCTGGGTGCGCACCCGGCGCGACTCCAAGGCCGGCATTTCGTTCGTGCACCTGTCGGACGGATCACTGTTCCATCCGCTGCAGGTGGTCGCGCCGAACACGCTGCCCAATTACACCGATGAGGTGCAAAAGCTCACCGCGGGTTGCGCGGTCGAGGCGACGGGGAAGATCGTGCCGTCGCCGGCGAAGGGGCAGCCGTTCGAGATGCAGGCGGACGCCGTCAAGGTCATCGGCTGGGTGGAGGAGCCGGATACGTATCCGATCCAGCCGAAGCCGCACACGCTCGAGTTCCTGCGCGAGGTGGCGCATCTGCGGCCGCGCACGAACGTGATTGCGGCGGCGACGCGGGTGCGTCACACGCTGGCGCAGGCGATCCACCGCTTCTTCGACCAGAACGGCTTTTTCTGGATCAATACGCCGATCATCACCGCGTCCGACGCGGAAGGGGCGGGGGCGCTGTTCCGGGTATCGACGCTGGATCTCGCCAACCTGCCGCGCACGCCGCAGGGCACGGTGGACTTCGCGCATGATTTCTTCGGCCGCGAGACGTTCCTGACGGTGTCGGGGCAGCTCAATGTGGAGGCGTACTGCCTCGCGCTCACCAAGGTCTACACGTTCGGGCCGACCTTCCGCGCCGAGAACTCCAACACCAGCCGCCACCTCGCCGAGTTCTGGATGATCGAACCGGAGATCGCTTTCGCCGACCTCGCGGACGATGCGACGCTGGCGGAAGCGCTGCTGAAGTTCACCTTCGAGACCTTGCTCAAGGAAAGGCACGACGATCTCGCCTTCTTCGACGAGCGGATCGAGAAGGGGCTCATAGCCAAGCTCGAGGGGATCGTGCGCTCGGAGTTCGTGCGCATGGATTACGGCGAGGCGATCGCGGTGCTCGAGCGGGCGAAGGAGAAGTTCGAGTTTCCGGTGAAGTGGGGCGTGGACCTGCAGTCGGAGCACGAGCGCTATCTCACCGAGAAGCACGCCAAGAAGCCGGTCATCGTGATGAACTACCCCAAGGACATCAAGGCGTTCTACATGCGGGTCAACGACGACGGCAGGACCGTCGCGGCCATGGACGTGCTCGCGCCGGGGATCGGCGAGATCATCGGCGGCAGCCAGCGCGAGGAGCGGCTCGACGTGCTGGACGCGCGCATGACCGAGCGCGGCATCGACAAGGAGCACTACGCCTGGTACCGGGATCTGCGCCGCTACGGCACGGTGCCGCACGCGGGCTTCGGGCTGGGCTTCGAGCGCACGCTCGCCTACCTCACGGGCCTCGCCAATGTGCGCGACGCAATCCCGTTCCCGCGCACGCCCGGCAGCGCGAGGTATTGACGCCACCGCGGCGCGTCACCGGCTGTCGAAGCTGATCTCCAGCTGGTCGAGCGGCAGCGCGTTGCGCACCGCGCGCGGCGGTGCGACGGGCGTGATGGCGAGCGGCGTGCCGTCCGCCTCCGCCTTGTCGAACGCCTGCGTGCCCGCGCCGGCGCCGGTGACCGCGAACGCATCGATGGCATAGGGCAGTCCGCTGGAGGCGAGCGGCAAGGGCGAATCCATGACGTGGAAATGCAGGTGGGGCGCGAGCGTGTTGCCCGAATTGCCGACCCGCGCGATCGTCTGGCCGCGCTTCACCCGGTCGCCTGCCTTCACCGTGATGCTGCCGGCGCGCAAATGGGCATAGAGCGCGTAGCGCCCGCCGCCGAGATCGAGCACGATCGAATTGCCGTCGGCCTCCTCGATGGCGATGTCCGCCGGCATCTTGCCCGGCGGTTGATCGGGCAGGCCGTCGATCACGGCGACCACGGGTGCGTCGGCCACCGCGAGCACGTCGCGACCGTAGATCGCATAGCTTGCGGGGTCGCTCTGCGTGCCGGCATAGATGCGGCCTTGCGTGTCGAGCTGCTCCCAGTCGACCGCGAAACGCTGGGCCACGTAGACCCGCCCATTGACCGCAAGGGCGGCGCGGGTGTGGCGGCTGGCGTCGCAGCATGAATCCGCGGAAATGAAGCGCTCGCCGCGCAGCGGCGGCCCGATCACCACCACGTCGCGCGGCGCGACCGGCGTCGCGCCGCCGCTTTCGCGCATCTCCTGCCGGCCCGGCGACGCGGCCGCGACCCGCGCGCTGACGCGGTGCGCGAGCTGCCGCGGGATCGGCGCATCTGCCGCCAGCGCGACATGGACGAACAGGAGCGCCTGCGTGCTCGGCGCCATGGTGGCGCTGGCCTCGCCGCGCCC
>DASSJW010000836.1:0-9910 GCA_035690995.1 Xanthobacteraceae bacterium | reverse complement strand
GAGACGAGTATCACCCGCAGCGAAGACTACGCGCCGAAGGGCATCAATTACCGAATGAGCTCCGAGAATGCGCAATGCCTTGCGGCAGCGGGCATCGACTGCTGCGTGCTGGCCAACAATCACGTGCTTGATTGGGGGCGTGCCGGGTTGCTCGACACCTTGGCAACTCTCGCGCGCCTGAAGATCAAGACCGCGGGCGCCGGCCGCAACCTCGCGCAGGCGAGCGCGCCAGCGATGTTGAACGTGCCCGGCAAAGGTCGCGTGCTGGTCTTTGCGCTGGCCGTGGTGACGAGCGGCACGCCTCCGAGCTGGGCCGCCACCCAAGAAGCCCCCGGCGTCAACCTCTTGACCGAGTTATCCGCGGCCAGCGTCGCACGTATTGCCGATCAGGTCGCACGCTTGCGGCAACCGGGCGATGTGGTCATTGTCTCCATACACTGGGGGCCCAATTGGGGGTATGAAATTCCCGACGAGCAGCGGCGTTTTGCACACGCAGTCATCGATCAGGCCGGCGTCTCCATCGTCCACGGCCATTCCTCGCATCATCCGAAGGCCATCGAAGTCTACCGGAATAGGCTCATTCTCTACGGCTGCGGCGATTTCCTCAACGACTACGAAGGCATTCGAGGATACGAAGAATTTCGTGACGATCTCGGATTGATGTACTTCGCCGACATCAGTTCATCGAGCATGGATTTGGAAGCACTGGAAATCATTCCCCTCCAGATCCGTCAGTTTCGCCTCATCCGCCCGACCATCCCAGACGTCGATTGGGTGCGACAGATGCTGGATCTGGAGAGCCGGAGATTTGGCACGCGCGTCGCTACGTCGGATGCGCGGCTTGCGCTATCCTGGCCGAGCAGCGCTCCGTCCGTTTTGGGCGCCAGCAAAGGCAGCGGCTTGATCTCGAACTGAGGTCGCTCCCTCGGGTTCAAAATGTAACTATTCAAGGAGTATGCCATGCCAAGCCAGACGACTAGCGCGTGGACCATGGTTGGGCCCAGAGGTCGGAAGAGGCGCCCTGATGAGAGCGTCGACGAGCCAGCCAAGCTCATCGAGCAGGAACCCGTGGAGATCGAAAAGGAAACTCCCTCCGACGAAAGCCGCCCGGTGGAGAAGATCGACGAGAATAACGCCGATACTCCTGCATTTGAGGAGTGACGACTCCCGCTGGCGATGCGGGAATGGACTTGGGCCGTGCCTTAAGCGCGCTGCCGCGCTCGGTCGGGCGCCCGAAAGCGCGCAAGTATCTCGATCACCTTTTCGTCCGACACCTGCCAGAAATCGGAATAGTAGAAGCCGATGGCGCCAAAGGAGGTATAATCTTCGAGGCAGACCACGTCGTCGGCCTCCTGGCGCATCACCGCAAGGCTGTCGGTCGGCGCCACCGGCACCGCGAGCACGAGCTTCTTCGGATTGCGCAAACGAGTCGCACGTAACGCGGCGCGCGTGGTGGCCCCGGTGGCGATGCCGTCGTCGACGACGATCGCCGTCCGGCCGGCAACCTCCACACGTTCGCGCCCGCCCAGATAGCGCTCACGCCGCCGTTCGATTTCGGCGAGTTCGCGGTCTCGGACCGCGTTGAAATCCGCTTCCTCAATGCCGGCGAGGCTGATGACGTCCTCGTTGCGCACGACCAGAGGAGCGCCACCATCCACCACGGCTCCCATTGCGAGCTCCGGCTGGAACGGCACGCCGATCTTGCGCACGAGAATAAGATCAAGCGGTGCGTTCAGCGCCGCCGCAACCTCCGCGGCGACGGGCACGCCGCCACGGGGCAACGCGAGAACGACTGGCTGCTGGTCTTTGTATCCCATAACCGCGGCGGCCAGCCTGCGGCCGGCATCCGACCGATCCTTAAAACTCATCGCGCCCTCCTACGCTCGCGGACCTCGCGCCCTCTGCCTGGACCGTTGAAGGCGAACCAAGATGGCGCTGGAACCAGCTCCCCGCATAGCGGATGACCGCCTCCATTGCTCCCGGCTCGGGAAACAGGTGGCTTGCGCCGGGAATGATTTCGAGCGCCTTGGGTCCCCTGAGCCGCGCGAACGCCTGCTCATTGAGCTCGATAACGACGAAATCGATGCCACCCACGACCAATAGCGTCGGTGTGCGGATTTGATCGAGCGCCTCGCCGGCCAAGTCGGGACGTCCGCCGCGCGAGACAACGGCCCCGACCCGCTCGCCGAGCTCGGATGCCGCCACCAGCGCGGCAGCCGCGCCGGTGCTGGCACCGAACAGGCCGAGCGGAAGGCCGCCCACGACCGGTTCATGCCGCAGCCAGTTAACAACGTGAACAAGTCGCTTTGCCAACATTGAAATATCAAAGACGTTGGCCCGGTCGGTCTCCTCCTCCGCAGTCAGCAGATCGAACAGCAGGGTCGCGATGCCTTGATCGTTCAACGCCTCGGCAACGGCCATGTTGCGCGGACTGTGGCGGCTGGAGCCGCTTCCGTGCGCAAACACTACCAGCGCGTATGCGCCGTGTGGAATGCGCAACGTGCCGGCGAGGCCAATCGGCGGAATTCGCACCTCCCGGACTTCACACCCGCTCCCAGCCGAATCGCGCATAGGCCACTCAATTGTTCCACCAGAAGAGGAGAGCTGACGGGCTTCCCCGCCTGCATCCTTCATCACCTAAAGGCGCGGGCGGCGACGCGTGTTGATACAGATCAAGACGATCACGGCCTCGCATCCAGGCCACGTCCAGTCGAGTTTCGCGAGTGCAACCGGGTCGGGGACCGATCACCCTTGACCAGGCGCAACATAGCGTTGGAATACGGCCTGCCGGACCCGCGCGCGGCTTTCACGAGGATCAAGGCCCGCGTCAGCTTCGATTTGCGCTGTTTCGGCGGCAAGTTCTTCGTCTTTGATGATGTATCGAAACCAGGCGGAGTAATGCTTGGCCCGCAGGTGGTATTCCCACGTGGCGTCGTCCACCTCCTGAGCGATCTCCAGGAAACGCAGGAGATTTGGCGCGCGCAGATTGAGCGCGTTCCGCGGACCTCGAAAGTAAAAGCTCTCCCGCTCGCCCACATCGCCAACGGCGTACTTGCCTGTGTGTCGCTTGTGATCTTGCCGTGGCGCCTCGACCCGAACTGCGCTCAGCGGTTGCCCGGACCTGGGTGACCAGAACACGATCTCGTCATCGGCGAGCGTCATTGTGTCCGGCGATACCGCCGGCATGTTGAGTGCCTTTGCAATTGTCGCCACGACCTTCAACGCAGCGCGACCAAAAATAAGAACGACATCGATCGTCCTCAGCAAGTCGGCCGCCAGGAATTCAGGACTGACAGTAATGAAGATTGTGGCCGGAAGACCCTTGAGCAGATGATGCCAGGGCTGTCCCGTCCCTGCTGACAGAACTTGATGAGCCTCGTCGACCAGCAACCAGTGAGGACGACCCGTCCGGGCGCGCAATTCGGCCATCGGGCCGATCAAGCTGGCAAATAGCCGCTGACGGTCCGACATGTTCAAAGCGACCGTGTTGATGACGAGGTTGACTCCGGTCTCGCAAACGAGAGTCAGCGCCTCCTCCGTGGTCGGCGACGTGCAGTCACGTCCGATGCATACCGCATGCTGAAGCCCCTCGTAGTCTCCCTCGGGATCGATGACGCAAAACTCGAACTGCTTTTGAGCCATTCGTTCGGTGAGCAGGGTCGCAAACATCGACTTGCCGCTCTCTGATTCCCCGGCGATCAGCACCCGGCAGTCCGGCTCAAGGTACACCTTCTGCCCGCTACGGTCGGTGCCCACCAGAATTCCATGCCGCGATGGAGGAATGATGCGAGCATCCTCGCGGATGACCTTCTGGATCAGCTCGACGACGCCCGCGCCGTGATCACCCGAAAGCTTGATGTCGGCTTCATCTCTGATCGCCGGCAGGGCATTCGCCACGGCGGCTGCGCAGCCGCACAAGCCGAGGAATGTATGATCGTTCTCCGCATCTCCCACGGCAATGACGTTGTGGACCGCGATATCCAGCATGCTCAGAGCAGCCTTCAGGCCAGACGCCTTGTTGACCCCCGCCGGCAGAACCATGACGGCGCCTTTGTTGAAGATGATCTGCGACTCCAACCCCAGTTCTTGAATGGCGCTGAGCACGGCGGCTTGATGCGGCGCCCAGGTGGCGATGATCGATCGACCGACGGAGATCGGTTCTACCTGTCGCTCCATCAGCTTCTCGACCAGACGGGCTGGGGGCGCCGGGGCGATCACGCGCTCGTATTCATTGGCCGGTTCGTAGATGACCGCGCCGTTCTCGGCGACGACAAGATCGAAGATCTTTATTTCGGCAAATGCATGCGTCAGGTCCGCGATTTCGCGCCCGGTCACGAGGATCAATCGCCGGCCGGTGCCCTTGAATCGCTTCAGAGCCTCACAGGTGGCCGCATTGACAAAACCATGATCGGCAATCGTCCCATCATAGTCGGCGGCCAGGGCGAGAAAGTACAAGGGAAGCTCCCGCGCCAGGGGTTCACAGGACGCTGCGTATTGGTGACCATACGAAAAACGACGGCACTTTGATCTCGATCAATACGCCTGCTGCATGTTAAGTATTGATTGCTCTACAGGCGTTGGATTGGTCTTCTCGCACAGTCTCATGAGCAAAATATTTCATCGTCAAGTTGACCGGCGACCTTCGCCATCCGAGCGTCAGGCGCTCTGCTGACAAACCAGGTGTGATGCGCATGCAAGCAAAATCGAGCCGAACGGAGATCTCGACAGGTGAGGACGCGGCAACGCTGACGATATCGCCTGAAAAGGTTTGCTTCATCATCATCAAGGCCAAAGAGTTCGATGCCAAGGACGAGGTGACGGAGCCGGATTCGGGATCGAACCCTTCGGATGACAAGGACGTTGCGGTGCTTGAGGATCACGCAGACGACCCTGTCGTTGAGGAGCTCACCTCTCTCATTAATTCGCTGTCGGAGGACGAGCAGATCGACTTGGTCGCGCTGACTTGGCTCGGGCGGGATGACTATACGGCCAGCGACTGGGCAGCAGTCCGCGAAGAGGCGGCTCGTGCTCACAATGAACGGACGGCGGAATACCTTCTCGGTACCCCGCTTGTCGGCGACTTCCTGCAGGAGGGACTGTCGATGCTTGGCTATTCCTGCGAGGAGTTCGAAGTCGGGCGGCTCTAATGGAGCGCCGGCGACGTGCTGATCAGACCGTCATCCGCGGGCTCAAAGCCATCTTCTGAGAAATAGAACTGCGTAGTGGCTTCCGCAGAAAGCGCGGGCATTTCACATGCCAACGCGATCAATGAGGCCGCACCAATGCCGGACGCAAGGCCGTCCTAGGCAATCGGATCGTAATCGAGCCGACGCAACATCGGGATCCCCGACATCTTCCCGATCCCACCCATGATCCTACGCTAAGCACCAGGCGGAACGAGAGCGCGGGGCCCTTACTCCCAGCGCGAGCCCGTGGACTCTGCGTTCATACGCGCTGAGACCGCGGGAAGGTGGCGCCAGTTCTCCTACCTTGTGCGCATTCAACCGCGCCTGCTCGTGCGCGACCGGTGAAAGCGCACTCGTGTGATCGCCGTCACATCGCACCGGTATCGACCTTCCATATCATTCACGAGGACTGAGCCGCGCTCCCGCGGCTCGCGCGATGTGCTCGTCGGAGAAGCCGCAATGAACCTTTTACACGACGAAATGACGGCAATTCCGGTCGCCCCACGCGGGGATCTGAAGGCGTTCCGAACACACAACCCGTATGTCGCCCTGGGGCTGGCAGTGAGCCATCTGATGACCAAGCCCGCCTTTGCCAATCTGCGGTTTGGCGACTGGTCACGCATCCTCACCGGCCAGATCAATCGCAAGCATTACTACTTCGCGATCGACAGCCAGAATCAGATTCAGGGCTTCATGGGCTGGGCCCTGACCTCGAAGGAAAAAGCCGAAGACTGGGTCGAAGGCCGTGGAGCGGTGTCCTTCGGGGACAGCCTGGACGGCGACTGCGTGATTTTCAACGCGTGGGCGGCGAGTACGCCCGAGGCGAACCGCTTCCTGGTCTCGCTGGCGCGCGAGATCATCGAGGGCAAGGACAGCATCTACTTCAAGCGTCACTACAAGGACGGCAGCACGCGGCCCGCGCGCCTGCGCGCCAACGACTTCGTCGCGCGGCATCTCCAGCGACAGCAGGGTGGGACACGCACGGCCGAGCTTGCCCCCGCATGACGACGGACCAGCCGTCGTCCCAGAACACTTGTTCCTCATAACGAAGGACGTGACCAATGGCGACCATCAATGGAACCAACGGCGGCGACAGCCTTTATGGCACGGCGGCAGCCGACATCATCAGTGGCCTGAACGGCAACGATACGCTCAAGGGCTTCGGCGGTGCCGACCGCCTCGACGGCGGCGCCGGCATCGACACGGTGTTCTACGGGGACTCTACGGCGGGCGTTGGCATCAACCTAGCGACCGGGCGCGGGGTCGGCGGCTCGGCGGAAGGCGACACCCTGATCAGCATCGAGAACGTGTTCGGCTCGAATTTCAACGACACGCTCACCGGGACCTCCGGCGCCAACCAGCTTCACGGCCAGGACGGCAATGATGTCATCAAGGGCGGCGGCGGCGACGACTTCCTCGACGGCGGCAACGGCAACGACATCCTCGTGAGCGACATCTTCGGCCACAGCACCCTCGACGGCGGCGCGGGCGACGATACGTTCAAGGGCTCGGGCGCCGCCGATGTCCTGATCGGCGGTGCCGGCTCCGACACCGTCGACTTCAGCCACAAGAGCTTCGTCACGATCTCGCTCGGGGATCCCCTCCCCTACTGGGCGGGTCTGGAAACGCCGCACGCGCAGTTCATCAGCATCGAGAACGTCACCGGCACCGCCGGTCAGGACGTCCTGGTCGGCAACGGCGAGAGCAACGTGCTGCGCGGCCAGGCCGGCCAGGACAATCTTATCGGCGGCGGCGGCGCCGACATCATGTATGGCGGCACCGACAGCGACCACTACTACGTCGACAATGCCGGCGACGTGGTCCGGGAATATGTCGGCGAAGGCACGTTCGACGTAGTGTGGACCAACACCAGCTACACCCTGACGGCCGGCTCCGAGATCGAGCAGTTCAACGTCGAGGACCACAACAGCACGACGGCCATCAACCTGACCGGCAACGAGTTCAACAACATCATCAACGGCAACGAAGGAGACAACGTCATCAACGGCGGCGCCGGCGCCGACACCATGAACGGCTGGGGCGGCAACGACACCTACATCGTCGACAATCCCGGCGACACCCTGTTCGAAAACGGTGACATCCACAGCACGCCTGAAAACGAAAGCCAGGGTTTCGACACCGTGCTGACCAGCGTGAGCTTCGCCGTCGGACTCTATTCCGAGATCGAGGTTCTGCAAGCCACCGGGACGGCAGACGTCTACCTACAAGGCAGCCTGGACAACAATCGCATCATCGGCAACGCCGGGTCGAACATCATCGACGGCAGCTACGGCAAGGACACCCTGACCGGCGGCGGCGGACTAGACGTGTTCATCTGGTCGAACGTTAACGAGATCGGCCTGTTCAATTTCGACCCGGACATCGTCACAGACTTGAACAGGGCGGAGGGCGACCTCCTCCATTTCACCTTGATCGATGCGAACGAGACGGTCGCCGGCAACCAGGACTTCACCTTCATCGGCACGGCGGGGTTCACGGCGCCGGGCCAGATCAACTGGTTCACCAACGGCACCGACACTTTCATCCAATTGAACACGAACGCCGACCCGACCGTGGACGGCATCATCCAAGTGAACGGTGTGCACACAGTCGACGCCAGCTGGTTCTCGCTGTGAGATAGCGGCGGACGGCGTTAGCCGAGGTTGGATTGGGCGGCGGGGCACCCCCCGCTCCGCGGGCCTGCAACACGCCATGGCCTTTGGCGTCAAATCGAGCCTGGCGCTCCCTAGGGGACTCGAACCCCTGTTTTCGCCGTGAGAGGGCGACGTCCTGGGCCGCTAGACGAAGGGAGCAAGCGCGCGAGCGCTGCAAATAGCCTCGTTCCCGGCCCGGCGCAAGCAGGCCGCTGTCGCCACTTTTCCCTGCAACCGTTTTGAGTCTGCTTGCTCCGGCGCCGACGATGGGCCCGCACATCCACATGCTCAAGTAGTGGTCTGGCCCGAGCGGTCAGCCGCCGAGACCGGGCGGCGAGGTCAGACGGGGCATGGGAGCGGCGCTGTCGACGATGATGCGGGGCATCCACTGGCGAGCAGGCGGCCGCAATCGCCGAGCCGCCCGCGCCGCCGCTTAGGCGGTATCCGGCGGATGAACGTGCTGCGAGGGAGCCGCGCATGGACGGGGTTAAGACAGCGCCTATGTCCGAGAACATGTGCTGCGAGGGAGGGCCCGCCCGGTCATCTCGCTCGGATGCTGAACGATGACGCGACGGCTGGCCGGCCGGAAAGTCTTTTTCTTGTTTGCGGCAAAGATCGAGCGCAGCTGCCAGAACGGCGGCTTGAAGCACGGCCGCGGCAGGAGAGACGCGGGGGATATGGTGGGAAATCTCGCGAACATGACCACTACTTCCCTTCACACATAAACCGGTTGACCGGGTTGTTTCTCGAATCGGACGCGTCCGGCGACGGCGATGCTTGTATCGCCAGACATGGACCGAAATCGCGCTGCTTCTTGTCGTTCGGATGTCGAAAACTGGGGACGGTGTTCACCTTTGCGTGCGCGCCGGTCACGCTGGGACAACATCTGCCGGAATGCTTCGGTTCCCCGCTGCGGTCCTCCTGGCGCATGACCAAAGTCATGCTGACGGGATGGATACCGCTTCGGCACCGCCACTCGTTACCGCCTGCGCGTCGAGATCGAGCCATCGACGAATCCAGCCGGCCGATGCCGCATTCATTGTTTTGTCCGCGCCGCGGAACCGCCTGCGCGCGCCGCGCCTTATACGGTGCGCTTTTACAGTGCGTCTCTCTTATCGCGTGTGCCCAATTGCGAGGAGGCAAGCATGGGACTGTTTTCCAAGGACATCAAAAATCTCGAGGATCTCTACAGGCACGGCCTGCAGGACATCTATTACGCCGAAAACCAGATCGTGAAGTCGTTGCCTGACATGATCGAAAACGCGACCGACGCGGAGCTCAAGCGCGGCTTGCGGGAGCACCTGCGGGAGACCGAGGGACAGGTCAAACGGCTGGAGCAGGTGTTCGCGTTGCACGGCGAGAGGCCGAGCGGCACGAAATGCCCGGCCATCGACGGCATCATTAAGGAGGGCGGCGACCTCATGGGCGAGGTCGAGGACAAGGCCGTGCTCAATGTCGGGATCATTGCCGCCGCCCAGGCGGTCGAGCACTACGAAATCACCCGTTACGGCGCGCTCATCGCCTGGGCCAAGGAACTGGGGCACGGCCAGGATGCCACCATCCTCGCGCGCAATCTCAGCGAGGAAAAGGCGGCCGACAAAAAGCTCACCGTGCTGGCGGACAAGCGCGTAAACCCCAAATCGGAACGGCGCGCGGGCAAGAGCAGCCGCGCCGGCGCCAGCCGCTCGCGCCGCGCCAAGGCGAAGCCGCGCCGCGCCGCAGCGAGCCGCCGCAAGCCCGTGCAGAAGAAGAAGTCGGCGCGCCGACCTTCCTGAGCGGGACGCTCCCCGTCGGGATCAGAGCGCCGCAGGCCAGGCCGGCCTGTGGCGTGCAACCGCGTCCAAGGCGATTGTGTGCGCGCCCGTCCAAAAGGTCGTTGACGATCAGGGCTCAAGGCTCGATGGCGAACCGCAGCCGTCCCGCCGGCTTCAGCGTTTTCGCGTCGAAGGTGCGGATCTCGATGCCGCTGCCGGTATCGACGGTGACCGTGATACGGTCGTCCGCCACGGCGGTGGCGATGATGCGCGAACCCTTCGGCAGCAGCGCGGTCACATCCGCCGCCGGCGCGCT
>DASSJW010000835.1:0-8563 GCA_035690995.1 Xanthobacteraceae bacterium | reverse complement strand
ACGGCGTCGGCGAGCGAGCGCGGCCGGAACGATTGCACCGTATAGGCGCGATCGGCATGAGCATGGAGGTTGACGAGGCCCGGAAGCGCCAGCCAGGAGGCCTCACCGGCTTGTTCGGCCGGCCGAATGGCCGCAATCGATCCATCGCACACCGTCACCGTGAACACACCGCCGTGCCCCGGCAGCGCGACCGAACCGATGGTGAATTCGTTGGACATCACGGCTGGCAGCACCACATCGTCCCCTCCCCTGCTTGCGGGGGAGAGCCGGAGTGGGGGCACGCAACACGATAGAGCATTTCTACCACCCCCTCCCCCAGGAGCAGACCGCTCGCGCTGATCTCATTTTTAAGCGGCGTGCTCCGGCTCAGCTGCCCTCAATACCCTTGCGGTCCGAACACCTCGATCCCAAACCGGCGTTCGAGCGCGCGGCCAAAGCGATATTTCATCTCCGGCCCCTCGTAGGTCATCGGCGGGGTGCGAAGGAAACCGGTCTCCGGCTCGACCCGCAACACCGTGAGCGAGGGACCGTCCTCGGCCGCGATCGCGGGCAGCTGGCGCTCGAGTTCGTCCAGCGCTTCGATGGTGCGCGCGCGCGGAAACCCCGCCGCCCGCGCCATGGCGGCATAGTCGGTGCGGCCGTCGTTCACCATCGGCAGGCCGCCGACGGTCTGGTAGACGCCGTTGGCCACGACGAAATGCTTGAGGTTACTCGCGGCCTGGGAGGCTTCCGTGAGCAGGCAGCCCAAATTCATGCACAGCGAGCCGTCCGCATTGATCAGCCACACCGGAACCTGCGGCAGCGACAGCGCCAACCCGAGCGCAAAGCTCGCGGCAAAACCCATGGCCCCGTGCATATAGAAGCTGTCTTCGCTCTTGGTCGCGGCCCACCATTCATTGGCCGCCATCCCGAGCGCGCAGACGGCGACCGCCTCGCCGCGATGGCGGGCGAGAACGTCGATCGCGTCGCGTGCCTTCATGCCGCGCCCTCCCCTTTCACCAGCCGCCGGGTCAGGAACAGCACGAACGGCCGCTTCTGCATGCGACAGGTTTCGAAGGCATCGGGTATCGCGCTTACCTCCTCGGGCCGGTCGACGATGTGATAGGGAAAATCGTAAGCCTCCAGCAGCGGCAGGGTGCGGCGGCCCTGGACCTCCTGGTAGATGCGATGGTCGTCGATCGAGCCGCGCTGGCTGACGATCAGGAACACGGGAATCTGGTGACGCAGGTTGAGCGTCGCGAGTTCGCCGGTGCAGGTGAGCAGTCCGGTCGCGCCCATCAGCGCCACCGAGCGCACGCCGCCGAAGAACGCGCCGCTGCAGATCGCGATCGCCTCGGCCTCGCGCGCCACCCGGACGTGGCGGATCTGGTTGTCGGCGGCGATGCGTTCGATCAGCGGAGCGACCCAGTCATCAGGCAGCGAAGCGGCGATCCTGATGCCGCATTTCGTCAGCTGCTCGTGAATTCGCGCGGTCACATCCATGATCGGCTCGGCTGTTCAACTCGATCGGCGCACGCTCACGGCGCCGCGGCGATGACCTCGACCTCGACCAGAAATTCAGGTCGCGAAAACCCGGAGACGATCATCAGCGTGGAGGCCGGCGCGGGATCGCTGATGTAGAGGTCGCGCACGCTCATATATCCCTTCAAATGCTCGCGCGAGACGACAAAGGAATTGATGCGCACGATATCGCCGAACGTGAACGACCCCGCCTCGAGCACGGCGCCGATATTGCGGAAGCACAGATGCGTCTGCTCCTCGATGGTCGCGGGCACCAGATCGTCGGGCGCCACGCCGAGCTGGCCGGAGCACACCAGAATGCGATGACCGGCCGGGATTTCCACGCCGTAGCTGTAGCGTGCGAACGGCGGCCGGATACCTGGCGGAGTGATGTGCCTCATGGCGGCTGGTGTCCCGATTCCGAAGTTCGCAAACCCTAGCGGCACCCTCTGATGCGAACTTCGGAATCAAAGGGACACTAGCAAATTTACGAGTTTAGTGCGGCTATTGGATTGGAAGTTCCTGAGCAGGCTTGCGGCTAGAACAACAGGAACTTCAAATCCACCGCACTGATACACGTCAAGGTGGCGGTTGATGATCAAAGACGTAGCCGAAGGGGGTCGCCATTGTCTCTATGAAGGCTGATTCAGTCTACGTCATTCCGGGGCGCCACGAAGCGTCGGACCCCGACGGACAGGCGAAGAGAGGGGCCGAACGACCAGGCAGCAACCCGCCGGTCAGATGACAGGCAGCGCTTTTGCTATACCATGCCCTCGCCTTGGAACGTGAGTCCGCTCGATGGCCATCACCGCTGCATTCCGTCACGACTTGTGCGACATCCCGGTTCTGGAAGATCCGGGATCGCTGCGGATGAGAAGCCGCGATTTCTTCTGGTTCTCGCCGATCCTGAAGGAGATGTTGGAAGACAAGCGCGCCGACGTGGTGGTGGTAGCACGCGACAAGGCGGACGTGGTACGCCTCGCCGCTGCCTGCGCCAAACATCGCGTGCCGGTCACCGTCCGCGGCGGCGGAACGGGAAATTACGGGCAGGCGGTCCCGCTCGCGGGCGGCGTCGTGCTCGACATGACCAAGCTCGATCAGGTGTTGTGGCAGCGGCCGGGCGCCGGGCGGTTTGGCGCGGGCGCGCGCATGCTGGACATCGACCGCGCGCTCGTCCCCGCCGCTCACGAGTTGCGCTTCTACCCGTCCACGCGCCAGCACGCGACCATCGGCGGCTTCATCGCCGGCGGCGCGGCCGGCGCCGGCTCCTGCACCTGGGGCCAGATCTCCGATCCCGGCGCCGTGCTTGCGGTCGAAGTCGTCACCATCGAAGAGCATCCCCGCACGGTCGAGTTGCGCGGGCGTGACGTGCTCAAGGTCATGCACGCCTATGGGGTCAACGGCATCATCACCGAGGTCGAAGTGCCGCTGGCACCGAGCCACCCCTGGTGCGAACGGATCGCAACCTTCCCGTCCCTCACGGCGGCGGCGCGTTTCGCCCACGCTTTCACCGAGTGCGATGGCATCGCCAAGAAGCTCGTAACCGTGCACGACCCGCAGGTCGTGCCGTATTTGCGCCGTCTCGCGCCCTATGCGGCGCCGGGCCACGCCATGGTGATCGTCATGGTCTCGGAGCCGCAGGCGGAGGCGCTCGAACTGCTGGTGGCCGACCACGGCGGCGAGGTCACGTTCCGCCGCGGGGCCGAGGACGCGCGCAAGGTTGCATTCGCCGAAGCATCCGGCCTGCAGCCGCTCTACGAGTTCACCTGGAACCACACCACGCTGCACGCCATCCGGATCGATCCATCGATCACCTATCTGCAGCTTCGCTTCCCGCCCGTCCACAATCTTGAACTGGTGGATTGGGTGGCCGAGCGCTTCCGTGACGAAGTGCTGCTGCATCTCGAATTCCAGCGCCGCTTCGGCAAGGTAACCTGTTCGAGCCTCCCGCTGGTGCGCTACAGCAGCGCGCAGCGGCTCGATTCCATCATGGCCGAGCTCGACGCCAAAGGCGTGGCCGTCTCCAACCCGCACACGTTCGTGCTCGACAATGCCGGCTGGAAACGGGTCGACGCCCCGCAGGCCGAATTCAAGCGCATGGCCGATCCCTACGGCCTGATGAACCCGGGCAAGCTCAAGCATTGGCAGGCCGAGCACATGCAGGCGATGGCGTAATGACCACGAGGCGCTTCTGGGCAGAGCTCAAGTCGAGCGAGTTCGCCGCACTCGATCCCAATTCCACCCTTGCGATCTTGCCGGTCGCCGCCACCGAGCAACATGGCCCGCATCTTCCGGTCATGACCGATACCGCGATCGCCGAGGGCATGATCAAGACCGTGCTCGCGCGCCTCCCCGAGGATCTGCAGGTGCTGTTCCTCGCGATCCAGACGATCGGCAAGTCCAACGAACATCTGCGCTCGCCCGGCACGATCACCTATTCGGCCGACAACCTCACCCGGATCTGGTGCGAGATCGGCGAAGGCGTGCATCGTGCCGGCCTGCGCAAGCTGGTCATTGTCAATTCGCACGGCGGCAACAACGATGTCATCGGCATCGTCGCCCGCGAGCTGCGCGTGCGACTCGGCATGCTGGTCGCCACCACGCAGTGGCGCCGGTTCGGCCTGCCGGCGGGGCAATATTCGGCCTTCGACGCCAGCCATGGCATTCACGCCGGGGACATCGAGACTTCGCTTATGCTCCATTTTCGACCCGATCTCGTCGACATGACCAAGGCCAAGTTGTTCCCGTCCAAGGCCGCCGAGATGGAAAAGGACTACACGCATCTGCGGCCGGCGGGCCAGCACGGCTTCGGATGGATCGCGCAGGACATCAATCGCGACGGGGCGGTCGGCGACGCCTCCGCGGCCACCGCGGAAAAGGGCCGACTGACCGCGGAGCATCAGGCCGATGCGTTCATCGCTTTGGTGCGCGACGTGGCGCGGTTCCCGTTGAACGAGCTGGCGTAGATCGATGTGTGGCCGGCGCTACTTTGCCCGGCCCATCCGGTAGGGCTTGAGGATCGCGTAGACCGCCTCCTGCGCGGGCGTTGCGATGCCGTATTTGCGTCCGAGAGCGACCACCTTTCCCGCGAGCCAATCCAGTTCGAGGCGGTTGCCCGCCTCCAGGTCGTTCGCCATCGAGGCCTTCATTGTTGGCGGAAAGCCCGCCACCGCGCGCTCGAGCTCCGCTGGATAGTCCGGCGGGAACTCAACGCCGACGGCGCGGCCTACGGTCATCGTCTCGTGCATCAGCTTGAAGAAGAAAGCGCGCATGTCCGGGTCATCGCGGATGACACCGAGGGGCTGGCGCGTGCTTGCCGTGATGCCGGACGTGCCCGAGAGCACCACGAACTTCTTCCAGAGGTCGAGAAGCATATTGTCCGCCAGCTCGACGTCGATGCCTGCAGCCTTCATCTGCTCCACGTAGCCGGCGAGCACGGCATCGGGACGCCGGTCGAGCCGGCCGCAACGGACAATGGCCATTGCGCCGGTATGGCGGATCACGCCCGGCCCGGCGATCTTCGTGACCACATAGGTCGCGCCGGCGACCGTGACGTCATCTCCAAGGATCGGGGCCAGTCGCTCGACGCTGTCGACGCCGTTCTGAAACGTGATCACGCGCGTGCCGGAGCCGACGAGCGGGCGCGTCTGCTCTCCCGCAGTCTCGGTATCCCAGAGCTTGACGGCGAACAGCACCAGGTCGACTGGTCCGACCTGCTTCGGGTCATCGGTGACTTTGACGTCCTTCAGATGAAGGTCGCCGAGGGTACTCTCGATCTTGAGACCGTCCCGGCGAATGGCATCGCGATGCGCGCCGCGCGCAATGAACGTCACGTCGTGTCCGGCCGCAGCCATCCGCGCGCCGTAATAGCCTCCCACGGCGCCCGCTGCCATGACCGCAATCCGCATCTCGCACCCCTCCGCGCGGCAAGGTATTCGCCTCGCCCAAGACTAACGCTTCACGGCCTCGCGCCAGTTGGTGCCGCCGGTACTGTCGAGCAGGCGCCCGACGTCGACGTTCTCCTCGCCGGGAACGCGAATCCGCTTGAACACCATCTCGTCCGCCTGAAGCGGCTTGGTGGCGTCAAGCCCCATCTTCGCGCCGACGCCGTTGCGCGTCGACGGATCGAGCTTGGACCCCTGGCTTTCGGAAATGACGACCAGGTCGCGGTCGGCCTGGAAACGGGTCGCCACGGCCCATTCGACCTCGGTGGAATTGTGGATGTCGACGTCCTCGTCGACGACGATCACCTGCTTCACATCGTAATGACCGGCGAAGGCGCCAAGCATGATATTCTTGGCCTCTCCCTCCTGGCGCTTGCGGATCTGCACATAGAGGTGATAGCGGCACACCCCGCCTTGGGCGAGGTGCACGTCGCGCACGTTCGGAAACGATCGCTGCAGATGTGCGAGCAGGGTAGCTTCGCGCGGAATCGCGCCCAGCAGCAGATGCTCCAGGCCGCCGCCGACGATGGTGTGGAAGATGGCGTCCTTGCGATGCGTGACCGCATCGATCTCCATCACATGCCGCTCGGCGCGCTCGCCGTAATATTGCGGAAACTCTCCGAACGGCCCTTCGGCTTCGCGCACGCCGGGCAGAAAACGGCCCTCGATCACGATCTCCGCGTCGGCCGGTACCCGCAATTCGTTGGTCAGGCACTTGACCACCGACAGCGGCCGCCGGTGCAGCGCGCCGGCGATCTCCAGCTCGTCGACATCGATCGGAGCGATGGCCTGGGAGGCCAGCAATGTGAGCGGGTCGATTCCGACGACGATGGCGGCTTCGAGCGCGCTCCCGCCCTGCTCCGCCATCTCGAAGAACATGTGGGCATGGCGTGGAAGAAGCAGCACGCCGAGGCGGTTGGGCCCGCTCAATTGGCAGCGATGGATCGAGACGTTCTGCTTGCCCGTGCGCGGATTGCGGGTGATCATCAGGCCGGCCGTGACATAGGGGCCGCTGTCGTGCTCGTTGTGCGTTGGCAATGGAAGCAGATGCTCGAGATCGACCTGACGATGGACGATCTCCTGCGCCGGCGCCGATGCCGTCTCCCGCCACGGGATCGGATTGAGCGCAGCCTCCTGAAAGCGCGCCAGCACCTCTCCCGGCTCGACAGCCATTGCCTCGGCCATCCAGTCGCGATTGGAGACGAGGCCGGAGACCACGGGAATAGGGTGCCCACCCGGACGCGGAAACAGCGTTGCGCGCGATCCGTCGAGACGCTTGGCAATGGCCGCCAGCTCGAAGCGAAGAGCGGTGCCGGGCTTGACCACCAGCAGGCGATCGCGCGCCGCCAGATGATCGAGCCAGTCGCGGAGCGACCGGACCGGCTGCGGCGTGTTGTCGCCGTGCGCTCGCGCCGCCGCGAGCTCTCCGCCGGTTTGAAGCGCTTTGCGCATGGGGCAAACGACCTGCTTGTCTCGACGCGAACGGACTTGCAGAACATGTATCATCGAGGAGAGGCCGGGCCAACTCGTCCCGGCCGGACCGTGCCGTTTCGTGCTGACAGGACTGCCACGACATGACAGCCGCGCGGGCTAACCGCATCCGACCATTGATCGTAGGGGGACACGCGCTCCGTGCTTGATCTCGGGACGAGTTTCATCGCGAGTGTCGCGCGCGATCCCGACGCGTTGGCGATCGTCGACGGCGAACTGCGCCTGACCTATAGCGCGTGGTACCAGAAGATTTCGTCGCTCGTCGCCGGCTTCGACGACCTCGGGCTCCGGCCGGGCGATCATCTCGTCACGCTGCTGCAGAACCGCTGGGAAGCCGCGACGATCCACTGGGCCTGCCAGTTCGCCGGCATCATCGTCACCCCGCTGAATTGGCGCTCCAGTTCGAGCGAGCTGGATTTCTGCCTCGAAGACGCCGAGGCGAAGGCGATCGTCTACGAACAGGTCTCCGCCGAGACGGTGGGTTCGTCGAGCAAAGCGAGGGCTTGCCCGCGCATCGCGGTAGGCGACCCGCGCGCACGAGACCTTGCGTTCGAGTCTCTCGTCGGCGCGAGCGCAAGCGCTGTCCAGCCGCGGGTCGATGCCGAGGCTTGGTCGGTCATGCTCTATACGTCGGGCACGACCGCGCGGCCGAAGGGCGTGCCCCGCCGTCAGCGCGCCGAGCGCGCGGCAGCGGTTGCGCATGTCGCGCAGAATCTCTACGGCCAGCACGAGCGCACGCTCGGAGCCATGCCGCTCTATCACACCATGGGTGTGCGCTCGCTCATCGCCATGTCGCTGATCGGCGGCGCCTTCGTCTGCCTGCCGCGCTTCGACGTCGCGCGCGCGCTCGAACTGATCGCGGCCGAGAAGCTCACCAATCTCTATCTGGTGCCGACGCTTTATCATGACCTCTTGCATCACGAGCGGTTCCGGGCCACCGACGTCAGCTCGGTACGCAAGCTCGGCTTCGCCGGCGCTCCGATGACGGATGGGCTGCTGCAAGGCCTCAAGGCGGCGTTCGAGCCGGATCTGTTCGTCAATCACTATGGCTCATCCGAAATCTACACCTTCACCATCGACCAGAATGCCGCGGCGAAACCGGGCTCGGCCGGCCGCGCCGGCATCAACCAGATGGTGCGGGTCGCGCGGCTCGGCGCGAGGTCACCCGAGGACATCGCCGCGCCGGGCGAGGAAGGTGAGATCATCGCGCTGCTCGCGGGCGATGAATCCTTCGAAGGCTACTGGCGGCGGCCGGACGCGGACGCAAAGGCCTTGCGCGACGGCTGGTACTTCACCGGCGACACCGGATATTTCGACCGCGACGGCGATCTTTTCGTCACCGGCCGCGTGGACGACATGATCATCACTGGTGGAGAGAACGTCTCGCCGGTCGAGATCGAAAGCTGCCTGTCGCTGCATCCGGCGGTGTTGGAGGTCGCGGTGGTGGGGCTGACAGACGAACGCTGGGGTAAGATCGTCTCGGCCTTCGTCAAGCGCCGCGTCGTCGTCGAGCCGCAGGAGCTCGATCAATTCTGCCGCAACTCGGGGCTCGCCAATTTCAAGCGCCCGCGCCGCTACGTCTTCGTCCAGGCGATCCCGAAATCGCCCGTCGGCAAGCTCCTGCGCCG
>DASSJW010000834.1:0-4019 GCA_035690995.1 Xanthobacteraceae bacterium | reverse complement strand
TCACGCAGTTGAGATTTAGGGCAGCGGGCGGAATACCCAAATGCTCGCGGGCTGCCCTGCCTCCGCCCTCGCCGCGACCAGCAGCCGGTCCAGTTCGGGAACGAAGAGCGACGTCCGTGCTCCAGAAACCGTGGCAATGTGTGCAACAGGTTTGTATTCGCCGCCCTCTGCCTGGAGCACATCGAGGAACCCATCGCCGCAGCTGACATAGACGCGGCTGCGTTTCGCGTCGAAGAAGAGGTCGTCAGCATCCCCGCAGATGTCCAGACTGGCCAGGCGGGCGCCGTCTGCGATCGAAAAGACGGCGAGCTGCGCAGGGTTGCGAAAAACGGTGAGGAGCTGTCCGGCGTCTCGGCGAAGCGCCATTGGAAAATTTTCGCCGGCAATCGTGATGGGCCAGTTTGCCGTCGGCTTGCCGGACTGGCGATCCACGACGGCGATTGTGCGTGCCTTGGGAAGATTGACGAAAACCTGACTGCTTGCTGGGTCGAGTTGAAAACCTTCGGGATGGACCGGCAATGGAATGTCGACAATCCTCTGGGAATTCTTGGCGTCGATGACAGCCAGACCGCCGCTGCCATATCCAACCAGAATGCGATTGCTGGCGCTGTCCACGCGGATATTGTCGGCGTCCTCACCAAGATGGATCTGTCCGGCCGCTGTATAATCCGCCCCCGAGAAGACGCGCACCGATCCATCGCCCGCGTTGGCGACGTAAAGCGCATCCAGCGACGGCACGTATCCGATGCCCTGCGGCTCCTTCAATCCGCCAATTGTCTGAATGACCTCCTGCTTCTTGAGGTCGACGATCCCGACCGTGTCGTTGCCGAGTTCGGCAACGAAGAGGCGCTGTCTCGCCAGATCAATCGCCATGTGATCGATTCGACCGCGCACGTTGCCGAGGGGAATCTTGGCTTCGAGCTGCAGCGGCGCCGGATTTGCCGTCTGCGCAACTGGCCGACCAATCCCGACCAAGAGCGACGCCGCTGCGATAGATATCGAAAGCGCGAAACCTCGAAACATGGTCATCAAGTACGTCTTTCCTTGCATGCGCCCCAACCGCCGTCGGCTCGGGCGGTCACGTCCGAGCCGCGATTCGCCCCTGGGATACGCAGCTCTCGTCAACCCGCCACAGGCTCGCCGGTCACGAGGTCATAGAAGGTGGTCTTGGTGGTATTGCCCTGCGCGGTCATGACCTCGAACACAGGTTTGCCGTTGCGAACCTTTTCCTTCACGGAAAAAACGGTGCCCTGCGCCGAGGCCTTCTGGATGATCGCGGGGATGGTCATCTTGGTCATCGACAGCAACGAGTGGTACTGCGCCGACCGGGCGATATGCTTGAAGTCGGCGAATACCTCCTTCTTCGGAGCCCAGGTTGCCGCGCTGGCGTCGCCCGAATATTCGATGAAGGAGTTGTCCTCGGCAGGGGTATTGAATCCCTTCGCCGAGGTGTAAATCGACAGCATGAGCTTGCCGTCTTCCATTTCGTACTTGGCCTCCGTGGGCACTTCTGTTCCCTTGGCGACCTGAGCGATCCCCTGCTGCAAGCTGACTTTTGCGCCGCTCATCGCCTTGAGCAGAGCTGCCTGATTTCCATCTTCGCACCAGGCTGCAAAGCTGCTTCCCAGCATCGCCGCGCCAAAGGCGGCGACGAATTTCAGATTTCTGCTTGTCATGTAGTCCTCCATCTACGCGCGCTGGATTGCGCTTCTTGTCGTAACTCTTGCTATCATCGACGGATGAAATGGCCGCCGCGTCATCGCCGTTAGCGATCGCTGCGGACTATTTGCGTCCCGTCGGCTGCTCGACGACCCCTTGCAATGGCAGCAGGCCTTGGCGTCGCAGCTCGACCTTTTTTCCCGCCATCCACACCTCGTAGCAGTTGGCCGGCGGCTCTTTCTCGAACTCGATGCAAAGCTGATCCTTCTCGACCCTCCATTTGCCGGTTCGCTTGCGTCCCATCGACGTGCTCGTGACCGTCCCGCTCCGCCCGTAGAGCTCGCGCCAGTGCACTTCGTCGGTCAGCTCCATGCCGGCGATCCTGGCGCGGATTTGCCCAGCGGAGAGCTTTTGCAGTTTCTCTTGGGCGAGGGCGCCCGACGCCGAACCCCCGACCAGTGCCGTCGTGGCGGCACACAGAAGCGCGATCAGCGGGGCCCCTGGTCTCTTGGTGGTGCTCATTGTGGCCATCGCGTTTCCGAGGACGACCGGCGCGGTACGCGAAAGCATTCGCGGGTCGTGCCGCCTTTCAGGACTTCGACGCCGGGCCGTTGATAGCGACCCGGCGTTACGCCGACGCTCAGCCTTCAGTTCAGCTCTTGGCGCTCGCGGTCTTGTCGAGCGCGGCGCGCAGACCGCGGGCCAACTTCACAGCGTCGTCGTTGGCCCAGAAGTGCATGAAGATGAGACGCGGCTGCTCGGTGAGCATGTGGCTGTGGATCGCGGTGACCTCGATCCCGCTCTCCCGCAGCGTCTTGAGCACCGGGTTCACCTCCTCGCCGGCGAGGACGAAGTCGCCAGTGATGGCGGCCTTGCCGCCGCCGGTCGGCTGGAAGCCGATGGCCGTGGCCACGCCCGTGGGGCCGGGGGGCGTGAGCTGCATGCCGTGGTCGCTGACCGGGTCGCGGCGCGGCACGGCGAACTGATAGACGCCGCCATTGGCTTGCCCCTTGGCGCCGATGATCTGATCGAGCTGAGCCGTGTCGAGATCGATCGCCGGCGGACTGGCCGCGGCGGCCGGTGGCGTCAGCGGCGTTTTGCTCTCCGCCAACGCGGTTTTGATCGCCGTCGCCAGCTTCACCGGGTCGCCATGCCCGCTGATATGCATGTAGAACGGCAAGGGGCTGCTGCGCAGGACGTGATTATGCACCGCGGTGATCTCGAGGCCGCTCGCGATCAGCTTGGCCATGACCGGATTGATCTCGGTCTCGAGCAACACAAGGTCACCCATCACCATCGCCCCGCCCTGCATCGGCTTGAACGCCGCCCAGCTGCCAAGGGCCAATGCCGGCCTGATGGTGACGCCATCGAGCGTCACCTGCAGGTCGGTGCGCGGAAAGCCGTAGCGATGGACGTCGCCTGATACGGCGGCGGTCCGCCCCAGCGTTTCGTCGACCTTCTTCCAGTCGATCTCCTGCGCGCTGGCGTTAGTGCCGACAGTCGCCATTGCGCAAATTGCAAACACGTGAACAGCACGCATGCTTGTCTCCCTTTGGGTTGAGCTATTGCCCGGTATCGTCCGCTCGCCCTTGACCCCTCGCCATTTGAACAACGGTCCTTTCGAGCTTGTTCCAGAAAATCTCATTATTCGATGGAGGCTTTACTCGATCCGGCAACAGCGTTGCTCCGACGCGGGAAAAGCCTCGATCTCGAGCCGGTCAAAGCGCGTGATAGTGTCCTCCTCGGTCCACAGGCCCACCTGGCCCTCGCTCAGCAAGCTGTTATCGCGAGCCGTGAACAGCCAGACGTGATCGAGCGAGATGATGAATTGGTCGTCCGTTGCCTGAAGCTCGAGCAGGTGCCAGTGATCGAGCGCGACGTCGGCATCCGTTTCCCAGATCCGCTCCATCTTGCCGTCCACGACCCGAGACAGATCGACCCTCTCCTCCAGCGCGCTCGCACCGACGACGTAGTAGCTGTCAATATTCACAAAACGGGCAACGAGCCCCGCGGTCTGCATCGTTCCCTTCAAGATCTTGAATCGAACGCTCAGCTTGAAGTCTCTGGAGGAAAGGGGCGCGTAGATCGCGAGCGCAAAGCGATTCTCGTGCTGGTCCGTACTGGCGTGTTCGATTGCAGTCCCATAGATGGCCCTCGTGTCGCGCACCACGGTCCATCGCCCGGGCTCGCCTTCGCCGGTGTGCAAAAATTGGAAGTCGGCGGGCGGCGTCCCGGGCTCATTTTTTGCAATGTCAACGTCGGTCGTCGCGCCTGCGCTCCAGCCGCGCGTCGCCGCGGATGCAACTACAACCGCGATCCCGATGGTCGCGGCGAGGGTGACGAGGCGCCTCACGTGAGCG
>DASSJW010000833.1:0-3577 GCA_035690995.1 Xanthobacteraceae bacterium | reverse complement strand
ACCACGCTGCAGCCGGGCACCGGCATCGGCGACGGTGTGCGGACCGCGCCGAACGGGATGGGGGCCCCCGACAGCGTCTCCTGCCAGGCGCGCAGGGCGGGATGAACGACGTCGAGGTCGCCCACGAAATGATTGACGCGCAGCAGATTTGAGATTGACGCGCCCGCCGTGCGACAGATGTCGTTCGCGGCCGTCAATATCGCCCGCATCTCGTGATGCGCGGGCGCACCGAAATATTTCAGGCCCGCGGTGTCGCGCACCTGCGGGATGGCGCCGTCGGCGTCGGCGGCGTAGAGCGCCGACAAGCACAAGAGATCACCGGCGCGCACCGCCGCCGGGCCGAGCCGCATGTGCTGCGACGCCTTGTGATCGATGATCTGCTTCTTGACCTTGCCGCTGTCGCGCACGCCGAAGATGTTGATCTCAAGGATCGACTCGACCAACGCGAGCCCCTTGGTCGCCACCACCGTGAGCGCGCAGGGATGGTCGCCGAAATGGCTGTTCCAGACGTCCAGGAATTCCGGCAGGTCGTTGATGTCGGTGAGATAGACCTGCGCCTTGATCGCGTTCTTGAGCGAGCTGCCGCCGGCCTCGAGCGCGGGCTTGAGCCGCGAGCTGATGAGAAACTCGGCCTGCAGCCTGATATCGGTGCCGTTCCAGAGCGCATTGGGCGGGCGATAGGCGGGCTTGGCGATCCCAGTCATCTCCTCGTTGTTCGGCATCTGGCCGGCGACAAAGACGTAGTCGCCCGAGACCAGCGAAGCGATGAAGCCGGAGTGCTGGGGCACCGGCACGCCCTCGGGTTGCGCCGGCTTCGGCGTGCGGTCTCCGCCGGGCAGGACCGCAATCATCGACACGTCCATGTTGGCGCCGGCGACCAGCAACTCGTCCATCAGCACGGACGTGCTCGGCGGCACAAACTCCTTGAGCACCGCCTTGCGGGCGCGCTGATAGGCGTTCACCACTTGCGCGTCGGGGTAGTATTGATCGACCCGCACGATGTGTCGGAGGTCGCCGCCCTCGGCGGCAATCAGCTTGGAAAAACGATCGATGATGAAGTCGCCCTCGCGGCGATAGCGCGGGGGGCTGCCGAGCGGCAAGCCGGGCTTGCCGGCGACCATCGCGGCAAGGCCGTGCTCGAAATCGGTTGCCATGTGGCCGGTGAAGAACAGCCACGAACCGGCGCGCATGCCCTGCGCGTATTCGATGTCCGTGCCCCCGATGCGCGTCGGAGCGATACACTTCACGTCGGCCATTAGCAATTTCCTCCATATTCAGCGGATCGGTGCTGCCGCTTCACGGGCTGCTCGCAACGCACGAACCGTCTTGGCGACGGGCCGCGCGAGAGCCTCTCGAAGCCGACAAAAGCGGCAGCCATTGATGAAAGTCCGTTCATTGACACTCGCGTGGGGCAACCTTACGGTTTTGCAGCCGTCGTGCTCCTGCTGTCCCCCGGAGGCAGAGTTTGTTGCGGGTCGCCAACCTTCGCAAGACGTACGATAGCGCGCATCAACCCTACGTCGCGCTCGACGGCATCGATGTCGAGATCAATGACGGCGAGTTCTTCTGCCTGCTCGGGCCTTCGGGCTGCGGGAAGTCGACCTTGCTCAACATTCTCGCGGGTTTCGAGCCGGCGACCAGCGGATCGGTGACCTTCAAGGGGAGCGCCGTGACCGGCGCCGGGCGCGACCGCGTGATGTTCTTTCAGGATGCCGGCTCGGCCTTGTTTCCCTGGCTGTCGGTCGAGGAAAACGTGCGCTTCGGCCTGCGCGTCCGCAAGGTCCCCAAGGGGGAATGGGAATCGATCATCCAGACCTACCTGCGCATGGTCGATCTCGACCGGCATCGCAGCAAATTTCCCTGGCAGCTGTCCGGCGGCATGCGGCAGCGATTGCAAATCGCGCGGGCGCTCGCGGTCGAGCCGGAAGTCCTGCTGATGGACGAGCCGTTCGGCGCGCTCGACGCCCTCACGCGCCGCAGGATGCATTCGGTGCTGCTTACAATCTGGCAGCGCACCGGCAAGACGGTGGTGTTCGTCACCCATGACATTGCGGAGGCGATCCTGCTGGCGGACCGGATCGCGATGATGTCGGTCGGGCCGCGCTCCGCCATCGCCAAGATCTTCACCGTCGATCTGCCGCGGCCGCGCGACCTCACCCACCCGAAGGTCGCGCAGCTGTTTCACGAGATCGAGGCATTGCTGGAGCCGGACGTGCTGCGCTCGGAACAGCTCATGGCAACGCAGTGAACGACATCCGGATGGAGACCGCGGACCAATGGTGAACGTTCGCGACGACAGGCCAGCGGCGCCGCCCGCCCTGCCTGCGCCGAGGATATCGTTCCGAGCGCTCCGGCTGTCGATCGGCGGTGGCCGATTTCGCGGAATGCTGCTGTCCACGGCCTCGCTGGTGATCGCCTTCTCCATCTGGCAGCTGCTGTCCACGTTCATCTTCAACCCGTTCCTGATTCCTCCGCCCGTCGAGGTGATCCGCACGGCCATTCCGATGGTGATGAGCGGCGAGATCTTCGCGGATGTGTCGATCAGCATGGTGCGGGTGCTCGTCGGCTTCATCTCGGGCTCGCTGATCGGGATCCTGTTCGGCGTCCTGCTCGGGCGCATACGCCTTCTGCACGAGTTGCTCGACCCGATCATGGAGCTGCTGCGTTATCTGTCACCCACGGCCATGATCACCATCGCCGTCATCTGGTTCGGCATCGGCGAGATGTCGAAGTACTTTCTGATTTTCTGGGGCACGTTCTTCATCGTGGTCGTGAATACGACCGCCGGCGTGTGGCGGGCGCCGATCACGCGCCAGCGCGCGGCGGAATGCCTCGGCGCCAATCAACTGGAAATCTTCGTGATGGTGATCATTCCTTCCGCCGTGCCCTACATCGTGACGGGCATGCGGGTGGCGATGGCGTCCTCGTTCATGAGCATCATCCCCGCCGAGATCCTGGCGGCCGATTCCGGCATCGGATACCTGTTGCAGAAATCGTCGCTGCTGCTGCAGACCAACCGTATCTTCGTGGCGCTGCTGACGATCTGCCTTCTCGGCTTCGTCGTCGACCGGATCTTCCGCTTCCTGGTCGAGCGCGTCCTCACCCGTTACATGTCCTACGTCTCGGTCACCTGAGACCACACAAGGAGTGCCACATGCGCGACCTTCGCACGCCGCTCGCGACAGCAATCGGATTGAGCCTTTGGCTCGGCGCGCTGCCGGCGCAGGCGCAGCAAGCGCCGCTCAAGATGACCTTGTTCGGGCAGCCGTCGGTGAACAACGATGCGATCTGGATGGCATTCGAGAAGGGGCTCTATCAGCAGGAGGGCCTCGACGTCACCTACCGCCTGTTCCCATCCGGGACGACCGCATTTCAGGCGTTCCAGACCGGGCAAGGCGACATCGTGATGACCGGAGACCTGCCGAGCGTGCAGTATTTCTTCCGCGCCAAGGGCGACTACCGCACCATCGCCGTCATCGAGCGCGACGCCAAGGGCTACGTCGCCGTCGCGCGCAAGGAGATCACCAAGCCGCAGGACCTCATCGGCAAGACGGTCGCCACCCGGGTCGGGTCCACG
>DASSJW010000832.1:0-4096 GCA_035690995.1 Xanthobacteraceae bacterium | reverse complement strand
CGGTCAACGCCGCCAGCATCTGGCCGGTTTGGTTGCAGTCGTCGTCGATCGCCTGTTTGCCCAGGATCACCAGGCCGGGCTTCTCCTCCTCGACAATGGCTTTGAGGATCTTGGCGACCGCGAGCGGCTCGGGCGCCTTGTCCGTCTTCACCAGGATGCCGCGGTCGGCCCCCATGGCGAGCCCAGTGCGAATGGTCTCGGCGGCCTGCGCCGGTCCGATCGAGACGCAGACGACCTCGCTGGCCTGGCCTTTCTCCTTCAGCCGCAACGCCTCTTCGACCGCGATCTCGTCGAACGGATTCATGGACATCTTGACGTTCGCGAGTTCGACGCCGCTGCCGTCGCTCTTGACGCGAATTTTGACGTTGTAGTCGACCACCCGCTTCACGGGCACCAGAATTTTCATGGAATTCGCTCTCGCGATGACAAGCGGACGCCCCCCAAGGCGCTTGGCCGCAGCGCGCAGAAAACGCGCGTGAACGCGCTGGCGGACGGCGGCAACCTAATGGCGGCTACCTCGCAGTGTCAACGGAGGTCGTCCAGCCGGGCCGCTCGGGCAACGGGATTAGGCCCGATCTGGACGACGGTGTCCGGGATCGGCTGCATGCACTGGAACAGCTTCACCCGCCAGGGCTTCATCAGCGGGAACAGGATGCCTCCGGCCAGCATGCCGCCGAAATGGCACCAGTACGCCACCTCGCTCTTCGACGAAGCGCCGAGGTTCCACAACTGGGTGAGCACGAACAGGCCGACCACCCAATAGGCGCTGATCCGCAGCGGTATGATGCCGAGCAGCACCGTGATCTTGGCGCAGGGACGCAGCATCACATAGGCCACGACCAAGCCGGCGATAGCGCCCGAGGCCCCGATCAGCTCGATCCTGGAATGCAGATCATTGGCGATGAAAACCAGCCCGCCGACGACGCCGCAAAGAAGGTAGAAAGCGAGATAGCGCCAGCGGCCGAGCGCCCGTTCCACGTCGTCGCCGAACACCCACAAGAACACCATGTTGCCGAGGAGGTGCGCGATATCGGCATGGAAGAACTGATAGGTGAAGACCGTCGCGAGCGCCGGCACCCAGCCGAGCGGCTCAATGTCGCCGACGAAGGCCGCCGGCGTGAGACTGAACGTATCGATCATCCGGTCGAGCGCGAGCTGGCTCGCCCCCACTTCATAGAAAAAGACGGCGAGGTTGGCTGCGATCAGGCACCACGTCACCACCGGCTTCACCGGCGCGGCGAAGGGATTGTCGTCGTACAGCGGCACGACCATTAGGGGGTGGTCCCCGTCACCGGTTCTGACCCGGCTGCCAAAGCACGTCGGATGTCCCCTTGTCGTTGGCGTGCCTCCCCGCCACGAACAGAAAATCCGAAAGGCGATTGACGTATTTGAGCGCCGCCGGCGTGACCCCTTCGCTGGACTGGTCGTTGAGTTCGACCATCAGCCGCTCCGCCCGGCGACAGACGGTGCGCGCGAGATGCAAATACGCAGCGGTGGAACTCCCGCCCGGCAGGATGAACGAACGCAGCGGCGCGAGGTCGGCATTGAACTGATCGATCTGCTGCTCCAGCCACTGCACCTGCGCATCGGTGATGGTCATGCGCGCGCCGCCGGGACCCTTCGCCGACAGGCAGAGATCGGCTTCGACGTCGAACAGATCGTTCTGGACGCGGGCCAGCACCGCGTCCAGCGCGCGGTCGGCGCCGGTGTGGAGCCGCACCAGGCCGAGCACCGCGTTGACCTCGTCCAGCGTGCCATACGCCGAGACGCGCAGATCGTATTTCTTGCGCCGTTCGCCGCTGCCGAGCGCGGTCGTGCCGTCATCGCCGGTGCGGGTGTAAATCCTGTTGAGAACGACCATCGCCCCGAGTCCTGTTTGCGCGCTTTTTGCGTCCTATTTGCCCATCGCCCAGATCGTCAGCATTATGACGATAATGGCGATGAATTGCAGCAGCACGCGAAGCCTCATCAGCTTCTGCGACTTGTGCGGCGAGCCGCCGCGCATCATGTTGGCGAGGCCGAGGACCAGCACCACCGCGACGGCACCTATCGCGATCGGCACGAGGGCAAGAGCCATGACTTCGGTCATCGGGCGACCTCTTAACACCCTCGAGATGGTAAGGCCATTACCCGACTTGCAATTGCGCGGCCGCAGAATATCGACTTCGATCGTTCAAATCTGCGGGATTTGAAATCGCCGGCGTCGCGTCTACGATGGCTTGTTCCATCGCCGGATGCGCCCGAATGCAACGTCGCCCGCCCTTATTCGACCTCGCTGCGTCGCCGACGTGGGCTGACCAAGAGCCGGCACGCGCGCCCTTCGGCCGTGACTTCCGCCCGTCATGAATCCGCGCGTTCTGGTGCTCGGCGCCGGCGGCCGGCTCGGCCATAAGGCAGCGGAGGCATTCCGCGATGCCGGCTGGACGGTCGCGAGCCTGGTGCGGCCGGGCCGGGCGGCCCGCGCGCCAGCGGGCACCGAGATCGTCGAGGTCGACGCGCTCGACCATGCCGCGGTCGGTGCAGCGGCACGCGGCGCGGACGTCATCTTGCACGCCCTCAATCCGTCCTACACCGACTGGTCGCGGCTCGCCTTGCCGCTCGCATATTCCGCCATCACCGCCGCGGAAGCGACCGGGGCTACGCTGATGTTCCCCGGCAATCTCTACAATTACGGCTCGCCCATGCCACAGGTGATCGACGAGACGACGCCGATGCGGCCGTCGTCCCGCAAGGGGCAAGTGCGGGTGGCGATGGAAGACCGCATGGCCGAGGCCACCGAGCGGGGCATGCGCGCCATCATTCTGCGCGCCGGCGACTTCTACGGTGCCGGTCGCGGATCGTGGCTCGATCTTGTGCTGCTCAAGGACATCGGCCGCGGTCGCCTGACCTATCCCGGGCCGATCGATCTGGTGCATGAATGGGCGTACCTGCCGGATCTGGTCGCGGCCCTCGTACGCCTTGCCGGGGTGCGCGACACCCTGCCCGCGTTGGCGACCTTCGGATTTCCCGGCCACGCGGTGACCGGTCGCGATTTCACCACGACCATCGCACGCGCCACCAGCAGCAAGCTCCAGATCAAGCGCATGACGTGGTGGCTCATCCATGCGTTGCGCCCGATCGTTCCGCTCTGTCGAGAGTTGTCCGAGATGGCGTATCTTTGGAACGAGCCGCACCGGATCGACGGGAGCAAGCTCAAGGCCGCGATCGGCGACGTCCCGCATACGCCGCTTGACGATGCCGTCGCGCGCGCCCTAGAGGACCTGCGCGCGAGCGCTTGAAGCGCGCTTGCGCCCCCATACCGACCGAGACCGCGAGGGAGAACGCTTTCGATGATCGTGGATTTCCAGCACCACTTCACACCGCATGAGCTGATGCCGAAGGACCTCGGTCGCCGCAAGATCGTGTCCTACGACGAGCACGGCGCGCCCAGCTTCATTCTGCATTGGATGCTGTTCGATCTCGACGAGCACATCCGCATGATGGACGAGGCCGGCATCGACGTTGCCTTTCTGACCAGCGCGGCCGGGATGTGCGCCGACATCGAAAAGTCGCGCTTATGCAACGCGAGCGCCAAGAAAGCCGAACGCGACTATCCCGGCCGCTTCATCGGTGCGGCCCACGCCAACCCGCTCGGCGGCGCCGAGGCGTTGCGCGAGCTCGCCCGCTGCAAGCACGAGCTCGGCTTTCCCGGCGTGGTGATCACTTCGGAAACCAACGACCTTTATCTGGATGCGCCCGAGTTCGAACCGTTCTGGGCCGAATGCGCGAAGCTCGACCTGTTCGTGTTCGTGCATCCCGCGCTCAAGCTCAACCAGACCCGGCAGTTCGACGGCTACGACACCGCACGCTCGGTCGGCCGCGAGTTCTCGCTGGTGATGGCGACAATCCGGCTGATCAATTCCGGCGTGTTCGACCGCCACCCCAGCCTCACCATCCACATGTCGCATCTGGGCGGCGGGCTGTCGGCGCTGCTCGGCCGCATCCGCTCGTATCAGGACAAGGATTTCTGGGGCACGCTGGACAATGCCCGTCACGGCATGAAGCCGAAAAAAGACTTCGATTATTATCTGCAGAACAACATGGTGTTCGACACCGC